>JAKACR010000143.1 GCA_021821225.1 Bacillota bacterium
GAAGCGCGGCGACGCGTGGAGCGGACGGATACGAATCGGTCGAGGCCTTATCCTGCGCACTCTTCTCTCTCGCCTTCAGTTGTGAGGGTGCCCCGCATTCTCAGATCGCCTGGTGAGCATAGCCAGTTGGTGGGCATAACCAGATGGTGAGCATAGCTAGTTGGTGAGTAAAACCAGGGGTGGCAATTTCGTGGAGGGGTACCAAAGCGGCCAACTGGGGCGGACTGTAAATCCGTTGCGAAAGCTTCGTAGGTTCGAATCCTACCCCCTCCACCATGATTGTAATGGGGAGTAGCCAAGTGGTAAGGCAACGGACTTTGACTCCGTCACACGTAGGTTCGATCCCTACCTCCCCAGCCTTGTGCTCCCATAGCTCAGTTGGCAGAGCGCATCCATGGTAAGGATGAGGTCACCAGTTCGACCCTGGTTGGGAGCTCCAGTCGTCGCGGGGTGGAGCAGTTGGCAGCTCGTCGGGCTCATAACCCGAAGGTCGCAGGTTCGAGTCCTGCCCCCGCAACCAAAATAACGGCTCGGTAGCTCAGTCGGTAGAGCAGAGGACTGAAAATCCTCGTGTCGGCGGTTCGATTCCGTCCCGAGCCATCTGTTGTGGCGCCATAGCCAAGTGGTAAGGCAGAGGTCTGCAAAACCTTCATCCCCGGTTCGAATCCGGGTGGCGCCTCCAGACAATACACAGAATGATGACGGACGGACCTTCCGCTTTTTAGAAGGCCCGTCTTTTTAACTGGTGCAACAGTTTTTATTCCGATATAATGGGTGAGAGTGAAAATAAGTTTTATAAGGTGGTGTTCCGCGTGGACGGAGGATTGATCCGGTTGCGGCAGGCCCAGCAGTTGGCCCCGTCGGAGAAAAAGATTGCGGATGTCATTTTGTTTGATCCGTCCTCGTTTTTGAAGATGACTCTGGCGGAGTTGGCACAGGCAAGCGGGTCGAGTCAGGCAGCCGTTGTCCGTCTGTGGAGAACACTTGATTTCGCAGGATTTCATGATCTCAAGCTGCGCGTCGCGGGAGACGTGCTGAAAGAATCGGCAATCAATCCACAGCCGTACGAGGAAATCGATCAGACATCGGATCTTGACACAGTGATGACCGCGGTTTTGGAGAGGTCGCTGCGCGGGATGCAGGATACGCGGAGCCTCAACGACGCCGCGGTGGTGGAGACCGCGGTGGAGGCTGTCGCCGCCGCAGGGAGAATATGCATCTTTGGTGTCGGCGCATCGGGCATCGTGGCGCACGATGTCGGCACAAAGCTGATCCGGATCGGACTCACCGCCCATTCCTATACGGATTTTCACGAGAGTATCATGTTTGCCACGCAATTGCGCAGTTCCGATGTCCTGCTTGCCATTTCTTATTCCGGTCAGACGACGGACACGATTGAAGTGGCGCAGATGGCCCGCAAGTGCGGGGCGACGGTGATTACATTGACGCAGTACGGCAAGAATCCGCTGCGCGATCTGGCCGATATCGCGCTTTTTGTCTCGGCGGATGAATCTGTCATACGGCCCGCCGCCATGACGTCGCGGCTAACGTCGCTGTTCGTGATGGATGTCGTCTTCACGGCTGTCGCCAGCCGCAAGTTTTCAGAGAGTCTCGAACTTCTCAACGCCACGCGGGAAGCGGCGGCAATGCACCGGCAGTCAACCGGAACTGATGATCATAAGGAGTGAGCATGGTGGATCTGACTGTGATCGGGAAGGAAATCATGGGCTTTTGTGAAGAAGGCGGCGGAACCTGGGGTGTGGTGGTGGAACACGCCGAGAGCGGCGAGCGCTTCGTGTGGCAGCCCGACAGGCTGTTCCAGGCGGCCAGTGTGATCAAATTGCCTGTATTGAGCGCCGTTTTTCACGAACAGGCGAAAGGGACGCTTCATCTCCATGAAATGGTCGAGTTGCGACTGGAAGATCAGGTGAACGGTTCCGGCGTCCTGAAGTTGTTCACGCCGGGCATCGCGTTGCCCATCCTTGATCTGGCGACGCTGATGATCACCGTGAGTGACAACACGGCCACCAACCTGCTGATTGACCGCATGGGCATCGAGACCATCAACGCCCACATGCGCGACGACGGACTCAGGTCCAGCGTGCTGCGCAATCCTTTGC
The DNA here is from genome assembly GCA_021821225.1 of Bacillota bacterium. The sequence goes on from JAKACR010000143.1 coordinate 2,121, forward strand.
AGCGCGCAGCGGGCGGCTTCAATGGGCGCAACGAGATCACGGCGGAAGACATCGCCCTGTGGTTGCGCAAGGTGGTGGACGGCACGCTCGTGTCCCATATTGCGTCGCGCCGGATGATCGACATCCTGAAGGCGCAACAGTATCAGAACAAGATCCCCGGCATTCTTCCCGATCCGGAGAACGGTCCTGCCGGCATGCTTCCCCTGTGGCAGTTTGCGAACAAGACGGGCATGGTGAAAGACATCGAGCATGATGCAGGGATCTTGTATCTGCGGGGAGCGACTTTCATTGTCGTGACACTCGCGCATCAATCGCCCGGAGCGATTCCGGCCATGCAAAAAATCGGCCGGTCCATCTATGATGGTTGGTATGGCCTGCATCAATAGATCAACAGGGCATCTACCTGATCGAGCGGGGGATGAATGATGGCGTGGGAATTGAACCGTGATGCGGCGCAGGACGCGGGCTTAGATCCGGTCCGCCTGCAGCGGGCGGCTGACATGATCGAGTCGGCTGTTGCGCAAAAGATGGTGCCGGGGGCCGTCGCGCTGGTCGGGCGGGGCGAACGGACCGTGCTGGAACTCGCGGCGGGCCTGGCTGTCGACCGACCGGACTGGCAGCTCCCCATGCGGCTGGATACGGTATTCGATCTTGCATCATTGACCAAGGTATGCGCCACTTTGCCGGCGGTGCTCGCGTTGCTTGACCGAGGACAGATCCTTCTGACCGATCCGGTGGCGGCGTTTATCCCGCAGTACGGTGACGGTCTGAAGCGAAAGGTGACTGTTCGCCACTTGCTCACTCACTCGTCCGGTCTGCCTGCCGGTGAGTTGCTTTATCAGCAGCCGACGCGGGAAGCGGCCAGACTGCGCCTGTTGGAGGTGCCGCTGGAACGGGCGCCGGGCGATCGGGTGGTGTACAGCGATATCGGTTTCATGCTGCTCGGCGAGATCATCGAACGCGCAACCGGGATGTTCTTGCAAGAATATGTCGGCGAAACGGTGTTCAAGCCGCTCGGTATGCGCACGGCCCGATACTCGCCGCTTCAGCCGCAGGGAGACGCGTTCCCGGTGGAGCAGCGCGGCGTTTCGCCGGGAGAACGGGTTGACGCGCCGGATTACGCGGCCACCGAATGGATGAAGGATTCGGGCAGGCTGACCTATGGCACGGTACATGACGAAAACGCCTACGCGCTGGGCGGAGTCGCGGGGCACGCAGGCATGTTCGCGGCGGCGCGCGATGTCGCGCTGTACGCGCGAATGTGGGCCGCGGGAGGCGCCTTGTTTGCCCCGGCGACCGTCCGCGCGGCCATCCGGCTGCAGACAGAGCGGCTCGACGGCTTTCGTGGGCTCGGGTGGTGCCTGCGCGGCGACTCCTATGATCACATGGGAGACCTTTGGCCGGATGGCGGGTTCGGGCACACGGGCTTCACCGGCACGTCCATCGCGATTGATCCGGAGAGCGGATTGTGGTTTGTCCTGCTGACCAATCGCGTGCACTATGGGAGGCAGAACGATCCCGGGCGCCTGCGCCGCCTGACGCACAACGCCGTTGCCGCCGCTTTGCGTTAGCGGCGGCGAAAATTACGATAAAATCACTCCATCGCGCAACGCCGCCGCGATGGAGTGCCCGGCTTTCTCCAGGATGTCAGGCGGCTGCACCAGGGCGAAGCGGACAAAGCCTTCGCCCAGCGCGCCGAAACCCGATCCAGGGACGCACCCCACCCCCGTCTCGTCGAGCAGGCGCAGGGCAAACTCCCGCGAGGTTGAGTTTCCGGGGAGTCTGGCCCACACGAACATGGTTGCCCGCGGTGGCGCGACGGACCAACCGGCGTTGTGCAGCGGCGCGAGAAAAGCGTCGCGGCGGCGCTTGTATTCGGCACGCAGGGATGAGATGAAGGCGTCGCCTTCCTCCAGCGCGACGGCCGCCGCCGCCTGGACCGGGAGAAACACGCCGTAATCAATGTTCGATTTGAGTGTTCTCAGCGCCTGCAGGGCGTTGCTGTTGCCGACTGCAAATGCGACACGCACTCCGGCGAAGTTGAACATCTTGGAGAGGGAGTGCAATTCGATCCCGACATCCTTGCCCCCTGGAATTTGCAACAACGACGGCGCGGTCGGCCCATCCATCACCAATTCTGCATAAGCCGCGTCGTGCACCAGCAGGAAGCCGTGCGTCCGCGCGAGTTGCACAGCCTGTTCCAGCACGCCGCGGGGGGCGGTGGCTCCCGTCGGGTTATTCGGGTAGTTCAGGATCATGATCTTTGTCCGCCGGTAAACATCTGGCGGAATGGCGGAAAAGTCCGGCAGGTAGTGGTTTTCCGCCAGCAGGGGAAGCGCGTGCAGTGCTGCGTCCGCCAAGTGTGCAGCCACAGAATAGATGGGATATCCAGGATCGGGCGCGATGACCGTATCGCCGGGATCGGTCATGGCCAGGGGCAAATGGCTCAGTCTGTCCTGCGCGCCGATCAGGACGAGCAGCTCGACATCCGGATCGACATTTACGCTAAACCGGCGCGCCATGTATGCGGAAGCCGCCTGACGCAGGCGGCGGGTCCCGTCCGTGCCAGGGTAACGGAAGGCTTCCGGGCTGTGGACCGCCTCCGAAAGCGCGCGCAAAACAGTTGGCGGCGGCGGCTGGTCCGGCGTGCCAATGCCGAGATCGACCACGCGGCGTCCGGCGGTGCGCAGTCGGTCCTTGTGCCGGGCGAGTTCAAAAAAGACGGCTGAATTGATCGCTTTCATGCGCAGAGCTGTCAAGGGATAGACCCTCCTCTGTGGGGACATGTGGTAAACCAAGCCCTGCATGGCGCCGGGAGTCCCGCCGGGGCTTGTGCAGATCGGTCAGCGCGTGGGAGGGTATCGGTCAATGGACACCATTTTCATGGATGGATTGACTTTTTACGGGTATCATGGCGTATTTCCCGAGGAGACGCAACTGGGACAGCGGTTTGTCGTTTCTCTCAGGATGATGTGCGACACGACGAGGGCAAGCAGGTCGGACGACTTGCAAGATACGGTCGACTACGGGAAAGTGTATAATATCGTTGAGCAGATTGTACAGGGGGAACCGTATCGTCTGGTGGAGACGGTTGCCGAGCGGATAGCGGGGCGCGTGCTCGACGCGCATCCGTCCGTTTCGAAGGTGTCCGTGCGGCTGGAAAAGCCGCAGGCTCCTGTTCGCGGAGTGTTTGCATCCGTGGGGGTGGAGATCGAACGGAACCGCGGGAAGGATTCCGAAACCGGTTCATAGGCGGATGGCATGTCGGACGGACGTGCGCCGGATCGGTTAAATGTCACATGTCCCCTTGAAGGAGAGATGGTTGATGCGCCGTGCCATGTGGATCACCATGCTGCTGCTGACATTCGTGGTGGCCTGGTACACATTTCACTCGCGCGTGTGGACGAACCTGTCGGTTCTTCCGGCGCTGTGGGTGTATTGAGGGGTTGTCCGATGAAGGAAAGAAAAGTGTCCGAGTCCCGGACCACGATGACGGATCTCGTTCTTCCTCCCGACACCAACACGTACGGGAGCATGTTTGGCGGCAAGGTCATGGCGTATGTCGACAAGATTGCCAGCATCACCGCCATGCGCCATTGCCGCATGCCCGTGGTGACGGCTTCCACCGACAGTTTTGATTTTCTTGCGCCGATTCGCGCGGGAGAGGCCATCCGTCTTGAGGCGTTTGTCACCTGGACGCACAAAACTTCGATGGAGATCTTTTGCCGCATCGAATCGGAAGACCTGCTTTCCGGAGAGCTCCGCCTCACCGGAACGTCCTATTTGACGTTCGTGGCTTTGGATGAACAGGGCAGGCCTGCTGAGGTTCCCCCCGTTTCGCCGGAAACCGACGAGGAGGCGTGGCATCATCAGACCGCGCCCGCGCGACGGGAGATGAGGTTGGCGCGCCGCCGCGAACGCATGAAAGCGACACTGGAACGCAGCATGTCGTGACACGCACGGCTTGCCTGACAGGGGAGTGGCCGTATGCAAGTGACTGACCGTTATGTGGCTGATGAATTGGAACCGCTTTTCGGCCCGTGGCAAATCGGGGCGGGACGGGACCTGCGCCTGGACCGGCCGGTCGTGCTGGTGGCCGCGAAGGATGTTTTCGCGCACAGGGCGCAACTCGACCACTGGCTGGGAAAAAGAGCGCCCGTATCTCATCCGTACGTGGCGCCGTTGCTTGACTGCGCCGAAGGAAAAGAGTGGTTCGCGTGCGTGTTCGAGGGCGTCGGCGCGACGCCCGGACTGCCCGATCTGCCTCTGAGCAGTTTGTTCCAGGCGTGTCAACGGATCACCGACGGCGCGGAAGAATTGTTGCGCGCACGGGTGCCGTTCGTTTTCTCTGCGGGACAGATTCTATTTGACCGCGGCGAGCCTCGCCTGATCGGGCTGCCCGACTTGACGGGAACCGCTTTGCAGGATGGGGAGAACGTGGGGAGACTCAGCCAGTTTTTTGCCCATGCGATCGAATGGAAGTTTGTCGCTCCGCGTGACGATGAAATCGCGTCATCCGGAGTGTGGGAGATGGCCATGCGGAAGTTGAGCGGGGAGGGCGCGCCGAAACCGGTGACCATGATATCCCTGCGAACGATTCTGCAGGCGTTGGCGGTCGAGGCGGACCTGCTCGCGGAACGGAGTGTCGCTGCGCCGGTCAAGGAAGCGGCCGGGATGGGGGAGGACGCAGCGCGCAAGCGCGCGGCAAAGCGCTGGGATCCCGCGGTGAAGCAGTCTGGCCAGAGTGAGCCCGGCCTGTCTGACGCGACGATTCGCGTGGACCCGGTTACAAGCGGCATGTCCGGGATCAATCGCTGGCTGGCGGATGAGACGGTGCGTACGGAGACGGTGGATCGGCGGGCGCCGCAGACGGATGAGGGACGGGAACCGGCGATCGAGCCGCCGACATTCGTGTTGCCTGGCCGGAGCACTGCGCAGACCGCTTCCATTGCGACGGAAGGGGTCTGGAGAT
>JAKACR010000144.1 GCA_021821225.1 Bacillota bacterium
CGAGGTCATCGTGGCAGGTGGGCGCGGCATGGGCGGACCCGCGGGATTTTCCGTGCTGCAGGAATTGGCCGCCGCGCTCGGCGGAGTGGTCGGAGCTTCGCGCGCCGCTGTCGATCTGGGCTGGATCAGTCACAGTCACCAGGTGGGTCAGACGGGCACGACGGTCAGGCCCAAGCTGTACATTGCGGCCGGTATCTCGGGCGCTGTTCAGCACGTTGTGGGGATGCAGAATGCGGATTACATCGTGGCGATCAACCGCGACCCGCAGGCGCCCATCTTCAAGATCGCGAACTATGGCATCGTGGGCGACCTTTTTGAAGTGGTTCCCGCGCTCAGTAGGGCGGTTCGCGAGCGCAGGCAGACCGGGAGCACAACGAAGTCCCCCGGCGCAGATTTGACACTGGCCGGCGAACGGAGATGAGATGCGGTGGCGGATGCGTACTTTGACGTAATTGTGGTGGGCGCAGGACCCGCGGGCATATCGGCCGCCTACACGGCGGCCCAGGGCGGCCTTAAGGTCGCGCTGATTGAGCGCGGCGAGTTTCCCGGCGCGAAGAATATATTCGGCGGAGTGTTGTATCGCAGGCAGATGGAGGACATCATTCCGGAATTTTGGAAGGAAGCTCCGTTGGAACGCACGATTGTCGAGCAGCGCATGTGGGTGCTCGGCAAGGACAGCGTGGTGACGTTCGGGCACCGCAATGAGCGCTACAAGGATCCGCCCAACTGCTGGACGGGACTGCGCGTGAAGTTCGACCAGTGGTACGCGGGCAAGGCGGAGAAGGTGGGCGCCGTTCCGATCTACGAGACGGTCGTCACGGATCTCCTGCGCGAGGGGGGCCGTGTGGTCGGCGTCCGGACGGATCGCGACGATGGGGACCTGCGCGCGGGCGTGGTGGTGATTGCCGACGGCATCAATTCTCTGCTCGGCAAGGCGCTCGGCGTGCACAAGGAATGGCTGCCGGACCAGGTGTCGCTTGCGGTGAAAGAAGTGATTGAACTGCCGAAGGAAAAGATCCAGGATCGCTTCAATCTTGAGGGCGACGAGGGCTGCACGATCGAATTTGTCGGCGAGACGCGGGGCATGGCGGGGCTCGGATTCCTGTACACCAATCAGGAGACGCTGTCGCTCGGCGTCGGCGTGATGGTCGACGACCTGAAAAAGCAGCGGGTCAAACCGTACGAGATCCTCGATGAAATCAAGCAGCATCCGATGATCCGGCGGCTGATCCAGGGCGGAGAGCCGAAGGAGTACTCGGGCCACCTGATCCCGGAGGGTGGATTCCACTCGATTCCGCCTCTGGCGGGGGATGGCTGGATGATCTGCGGCGACGCGGCCCAGATGGTGAACGTCGTTCATCGGGAAGGGACGAACCTCGCCATGCTGTCGGGCAGACTGGCGGGCGAAACCGCCATCGCCGCGCATGGACAGGGCAATTACAGCGCCGGGGTGTTGCGCGGCTATGAACAGGCTGTGCGGTCCTCGTTGATTTTCCGTGATCTGCGTAAATACCGCGGGTTGCATCACCTGCTGCGCGATGTGGATTCCGGTCTGATGTTCGACCGCCTTCCGCAGGCGTTGAACGATGCGGCGTACAAGATGCTCTTGGTGGACGGCACGCCGAAAAAGGATAAGCAGAGGCAGGCCCTGCGGCAGTTGCGCGACGCCTCGGGCGGACGGCTCGACCTTCTCCGGTTGGGACTCAGAGGATGGGGAGCGATGAACGGATGAGCGCGGGAATCGAGGAACGGCTGTACAGCATCCGCTACAAAGCGGACGACAAGTCGCACCTGATCATCGAGGATCAGGATGTGTGCGCACACTGCGAGACGAAGGAATGCAACTTCTTCTGTCCAGCGGATGTCTACCTGTGGCACGACGACGAGCAGATGACGAGTGTGGCGTTTGAAAATTGCATCGAGTGCGGCACGTGCCGCATCGCCTGCCCGGACTACAACATCAAGTGGGTGTACCCGACAGGCGGCTACGGCATCACCTACAAATTCGGCTGATTGCGTCTGTCGGACCGAGTGGAGCGACAGTATGGCGCCCGTGGGCAAGAGTTTCTGCCGGTCGGGCGCCATTCGTATGGAGGGGATGATCCGTATGCGTCAAATCATCGCCATGGGCGGCGGCGGCTTTTCCGCAGAACCTGAGAATCCATTGCTCGACAGGTACATCCTGGACCAGGCTGGAAGCGACAGGCCCAAGGTGTGTTTGATCCCGACTGCGCGCGGAGATGCAGAGGGCTATATCGACCGCTTCTACACAGTGTTTCGGCAATATGACTGTGAACCTTCCCATCTCTCTCTGTACCGTCCGCCTACAAGCGATCTTCAATCGTTCATCCTGGAGAAAGACATCATCTATGTGGGCGGGGGCAACACCAAGAATCTGCTTGCTCTGTGGCGGGAATGGGGACTTGATCGCATCTTGAAAAATGCGTGGGAGTCCGGAATTGTCCTATCCGGAGTGAGCGCGGGTTCCATCTGCTGGTTTGAGGAAGGGGTGACGGACTCGTTCGGCGTAAAGCTTGATCGCATCCCCTGCCTGGGATTGCTTCCAGGAAGCAACTGCCCGCATTACGACGGGGAGACGCAGCGGCGCCCGACGTTCCATCGCCTGCTCGCGGAAAACAGGATCGGGGCCGGTCTGGCGGCGGATGATGGGGTGGCGTTGCACTTTGTTGGCACGGTTCTGATGGCCGTGGTCAGTTCCCGTCCGGCCGCCAGGGCATACCGCTTGGGAATGGGTGAGAACGGCGTGGTAGAAGAGGAGATCGTGCCGCAGTACCTCGGAAGTGAATTGATCGGGAAACGGCGGGAACGGCAGGACTCGGAGACGCGGCTGGAGCCGCCTGCCATGCGCGACCGATCGGCGACTAATCAGGAACCGGCGTCGGCGCAAGTGCAGATCCGTCCCCTGCGGGAAGGCGAGCGTCCGCCGATGGAGTTGTTGCTCCTGGCGGATCCGTCCGAGCAATTGGTCATGAGCTATATCGAGCGGGGAACGTGCCGGGTTGCGGAGTTGGCGGACGAAGTGGTGGGAGTCTACGTACTGTTGGAAACCAGGCCGGAGACGATGGAACTGGTCAATGTGGCGGTTCGCGGCGATCTCCAGGGAGAGGGGATCGGGAAGCGCCTGGTGCTGCATGCCGTCGCGGCCGCCCGGGAGGCCGGAGCCCGCACCATCGAACTTGGGACGGGCAATTCGGGCGTTGGCCAGTTCCTTCTGTACCAGAAATGCGGCTTCCGCCTGGTCGGAGTGGATGTGGATTTCTTTGTGCGGCATTACGACCTGCCCATTTACGAGCATGGCGTGCAATGTCAGGACATGATCCGGATGAAACGGGAGCTGTAGTGGCCGAAATTATATTGTGGATGCAAGCGAATGTGGCGGTTTGCACATTCGCTTGTGTGATACGCGCTCAATGTGGGTGCATGATCGATCGTGCATGACAGTTTCATTGTGGCGAAAAACCGGTCGGGTGTCAGACCTCAGCCCGGAAGGTCTTTTCCAGATCTTCTCCGAGATCAAAATAGTGGCGGAAACTGTAGATCAGCGGACGCCACTTTGCCGTATCGACGTGTGAGCGGTCGATCAGGATAGCGTCGTGCGCGTGGACCGTCACTGCCTCCACCTCCACGATCGCAAACCGCATTCCTTCACCGGACATGTGAAGATTCACGACCCGCGATTCGATTTGCAGCGGGCACTCGGCAATCCTGTCAGGCCGGACGAGTTGCGAACGAACCGCCCGCAGGCCGGATGCCCCAAATTTGTCTTGCTCATGGCGAAACACGGCTTTTTTATGATCGGGGACCGGATCGGCCCCGGTCAGCGGGGCCAGTGCTTCGACATTCCGCCACAGTTTGGAATTCGGGACATTGACGACGCACTCGCCCTGCCGTCTCAGATTCGTCAACCCGCGCGCGGAGGTGGGCCCCATAAAACGCGACGCCCAATATCGTCGAAGTGGCTTCTCTAGTCGGCGATCCGTCCGGGGCGGCCATGCTGTTGCAGCTTCTTGGCGGCATCGCTCTGCCCGCCGGCGAGTTGGCGCGTGCGGCCCGCGTCACTCCGCAGACGGCGAGTGCACATTTGGCCAGAATGGTTGAGGGAGGGCTGCTGATTCATGAATCGCACGGGCGCCACCGGTATTATCGTCTGGCCAGTCCGGAGGTGGGGCAAGCCCTGGAGGCGCTGAGTGAGATCGCGCGTCCCAAACCGGTCCGCTCTCTTCGCGAATCGGACCAGTTGAGGGGCTCCAGTTCGCCCGGATGTGCTACGATCTCATCGCCGGAGAGGTCGGGGTGGTGCTGGCGGATCGCTTGCGGACGCTCGATCTGCTGAATGAAGAGGGAAGGAATTTCGTTGTGACGGCCGACGGTGCAGCCTGGTTTGTAGACTTCGGGATGGATCTTGACCGCATCCGGCGAGGGCGCCGCCACTTTGCCCGTCAATGCCTGGATTGGAGCGAGCGGCGGCACCATATGGCGGGAGCCCTCGGCGCGGCGATGGCAGACCGGATGTTTGAACTGCGGTGGATGGAGCGGATCACCGGTGGACGGGGCCGTGCACGTGACCGTTTAAGGATACCGGGGTCTGGAACGGATGCTTGGCATTTCGTTTGCTGGCAAGACGGTCGTCTTGGATGGGTCAGTCGATGGAGGGTTGCGGACGTGAACAGGGTAGCCATCATCGGTTCACCGGGAGCCGGAAAGTCCACTTTCGCTCGCTGGCTGGGCGAGATGACCGGCATGGAGGTGTTCCACCTGGATCACCTCTACTGGAAACCGGGGTGGGTCCAGACGCCCCGGCCGGAGTGGATCGCGCTTTTGCAACGGATTGTGCAGCAGGAACGCTGGATCATGGACGGCAATTACGGAGCCACCATGGACATCCGTATCCAGGCCGCCGACACGGTGATATTTTTTGACTTTCCGCGCCGTGTCTGTCTGTGGGGGGCTGTAAAAAGAGCGATCCATTACCATGGGCGGACGCGACCGGACATGGGTGAGGGGTGTCCGGAGAGGATCGATCTCGAATTTCTGTATTTCATCTGGCGTTTCCGGAAGCGGGAGCGGGGCGGGATCCTGCGACACCTGGAGGAAGCGGGCCGCCAGGGCAAACAAATCGTGTGGTTGAGAACGAGGGGACAGGCGGAGAGATATTTGGCTTCGTTGCGGTGAACACGGGTTGGTCCCCGTATCGGCGGCCCTGTCTTGGAGGTTTTCATTGACAGGTTGAGTGCGCCTGTGTATCATGAAGCAAATTCTAACGGATCGACGTTGACGAAGACGAGTACGCATGCCGGGTGTGTTTCAGAGAATCGGCGAATGGTGTGAGCCGATGCGCACAGGATGCCGAATGGACTTCCGAGTCGCGCACTCAACCCGCTTTTTGCGGCAGTAGGTGTCGCCGGGCGTTCCTCGCCGTTATCAGGAGGCAGGTATCGAGGTTGCGTGAGTCGCTGTGGCGCGAATCTCCGTACTAATAGAGCGTCGGGCGACTCCCCGGCGAATGAGGGTGGCACCGCGGTCCCACGTCCCTTGCGGATGTGGGGCTTTTTGTCTTGTTGCGGTGGCCGAGAGGAGGTGGTCGCATGGGCGATGGCTGGTGGCGGCAAGAAGTGGCGGCGAATTCACAAAACAGGAGTGGTATGCATGCACAACAACCATCCGGATCGGGTGCTGACAGGCGACCGCACCACAGGAAAGCTTCACCTCGGCCACTATGTCGGGAGCCTCCAGAATCGCATTATGATGCAACATAATTACGATATGTTTGTCTTGCTCGCCGATGTCCGGGCGCTAACCACGCACTTTGAAGCGCCCAAAACGCTGGGATTCCATCTTCGCCAGATTGCGCTCGACTACCTGGCCGCCGGGATTGATCCTGAGAAGACCACCATTTTCGTGCAGTCTCTCTAAGGTGGCGTTGCGCCGCGTTGTTTGAGGGGCGGAAAGTGCTGCGGGTTGAAGATAAGGGAAAAGGGAGAGATAAGGTGGTGGAGGAGGTCTGTCTTAAAGTTGTGGATTCCGAAATATTACGGGCAAGTGCTGTACTTGTCCGTATCTTGGCGGAATGCGTCTATCAGCCGACAGATGAGATGATCGATGCGATTTTGACGCAGCATTACAACCACCCAAGAGCGGTCCTCGTCGCTCTGTGCGCCAGCGGCCAATGTGTTGCGGTAGCCGGTATCCGACACTCCGGCGATGGATCGGCCCAACTGATGCACATCGCCGTTGCGCCTGCCAGCAGAGGCAGAGGGTTCGGGCGGATGCTTGTCGATCGTTTGATAAGAGAACAGGGCTTGCGGGAAGTGATGGCGGAGACCGACGCTGGCGCTGTCGGATTTTACCTGAGATGCGGTTTCACGATCGAGTCTCTCGGGGAGAAGTACCCTAGAACGGAGCGTTTTCTATGCAGATGGCGCAGTCCGAACCCGGAGGACTGGCTGGGAACGAGTTGACGAGAGCCTGTCGAACCGCCGATCGAGCGATGATTGTCGATCCAGCGATGATCGTCGATCCAGCGATGATTGTCGATCCAGCGATGATCGTGTTGCTTGCGCATGAGATAAATAGGATTCAATGAAGACAAGCACGGCGTATAATGGATCCTAGTGGAGCAGTGATAAAATCAGGAGTCCGTCCATGTTTCCGGATCTATTGATTCAGGTAAATGCCCTGTTCGCGTAAGAGGCAATCCAACCTGGAGCAACTGGGGATGGCGGCGGTTGGATGAAAGCGGTGTCCGGTGGGGCGTGAAATTCGTGGAAGGCGAATCGCAGTTTCGAGACAAGGGGGTGCTGTCGGGATGAAGGCGGCGGTTTTGCATGGCGTCAAGGATATCCGGATCGAGGAGAGGCCCGATCCGGGGGTTCCGGCGGCGCATCAGGTTAAGGTGCGGATCAAATCCGTCGGCATCTGCGGTTCAGACGTGCATTATTTCGCCCATGGCCGCATCGGCCAGTTTGTCGTCGAACGCCCGATGATCCTCGGGCACGAGGCTGCGGGGATCGTGGAAAGTGTGGGTGCGGAAGTCGCGGCGATCAG
>JAKACR010000145.1 GCA_021821225.1 Bacillota bacterium
CGGCCGGCGCCGGTCGCCGGCCTCCTGTCGCCCGCCACCGCTCCCGCGCCGCGCGCGCCGGCGCCGCGGGCATCGGACGTTGAACTCCGGCTGCCGCCGAAACCACTCCGTTGCGCGCCACCCGGAACCCCTGACCCATAGCGTGCGGAACCGCCGGAGCCACCGGATGAATCGTTGCGCATAGCTCCTCCATACCCGCCGCCAGAACGTGGACCGCCGGAACGCGAAGAACCGTACCCGCCTCCTGTGCGCGGTCGGCCGCCGTATGCGCCGGTGTCGCCACCCGCCGTTCGCGGTGCGGCGGACGCGCCTGCGCGAGGCCCGCCATACCCTCCCGCGCTTCCACTCTGGCGCGATTGTCCGCCAGACCTGTCAGGGCCGGAACGCGGACCGCCACCGGAACCCATCCCGCCGTGCCGCTGTTCACCGGAGTAGCCGCCCGTCCTTTGCCCGCGGTCGCCGCCGGAACGATCCGCTCCTGCGGCATCGCGTCCGGAACCACGTTCCGGGCGATCGTCATGCCGGCGCGCGCCCGGAACGCTGTCGCGGCGCGGCGCACTGCCGATATGACGCGGCGCGGAGGACTGCTGCGCGCCGAGCGCAGCGCGCGGTGACCCCACGCCTTGCGTGGAGCGCGCGCCCGTGACCTGCGCCGCGTTATCGTCGAGCTTGTGCTCGCGCGGTTCAACCGGGCGCACGGCAACATCGCCCGCCGTTTCTGTCAGCGCCGCGGAAACAGCGGCGCGTCCGGCGTCTTGCGAAGGGGCCGTCCGCTGTGCCGCATAGTCGCCTCCGCCCGCCGTGCGGGTCTGGATTCCCGTTGCGGCCGAGCCGGCGACCCGCCCCGCCTCCATGCGCTCCGCCATTACCCCGGCCTCTTGCCTCTCAGCCGCTTCCGTCCGCCGCTGTTCCGCCATTCTTCTGCGTTCCGCCTCTCTGGCCTGCTGTCTTTGCTGTTCCGCCGTGCGGGTCGCCGCGCGCGCCTTCACATCAGAGAAAAACCCCTCCACCGCCGCCACCATCTCTGGTTCCATCACGCTCATGTGATTGTTCACCGGGATATTCAGCCGGCTGAGGATGGTGATGATCTCCTTGCTGGACATATTCAGTTGCTTGGCGTATTCATACACGCGAAGTTTCGTCAAATACCGTCACCCCCGGAAGACTCTGTTGCTGCCCGAACGATCTGCTGCGCCCATTGGTTTGAAATTATGCCCACTGCGGTCCGCACCTCCTTGCCGACGGCTTTTCCCAACTGCGCCTTTTCCGGTCCGGCGACAGTCGGCACATGATAATAAGAACACTTGTCGCGCAATTTCTTTGCGCCGTTTCCCCCGATATCGCTCGCGATCACCACAGCCCGCGCCTTCCCCGCGCGCACCGCCCGGATGCACGCATCTTCTCCGGAGACGACACAGCCCGCGCGCGCCGCCATCCCCAACAATCCCGCCAGATCAGCCATCAGTCCCGCCGGCTTCCATCAGCCGCGACAATTCTTCGTACACGTCGGGCGACACGCTCACTTTCAATCCGCGATCAAGCGCCCTGCGTTTTTTCGCTTGATCAAAACACTCGCGCCGCGGGCAGATGTACGCGCCGCGCCCGTTGCGTTTCCCCGTCGGATCCAGCACAATCTCGCCTGTCGGCGTCAACACAATACGCAACATACTGCGTTTCGGCCTTTGCTCCTGACATCCGACGCACTGCCGCTCCGGCACCCTGCGGGTCGGCAAGGAGACCACCTCCACTCAATCAAACAGGAGATCGCGCGCAAGGTCGGCAAAAACCGAGGTGGAACGCCCCACCTGCGTCTCGCTCTTGATGTCGATCTTCCAGCCGGTCAGTTTTGCCGCCAGACGCGCATTCTGTCCCTCCCTGCCGATCGCCAGGGACAACTGGTGGTCGGGCACCGTGACGCGAGCGATCTTATCGCCGTCGTTCACTTCGACATCCACAACCTTGGCCGGCGAAAGACTGCTCGCCACATAAATCGCGGGGTCGTTGCTCCACTCGATGACATCGATCTTCTCACCCTGCAATTCTGAGACGACCGACTGAATTCGCATCCCGCGCGGCCCCACACAGGCGCCGATCGCGTCGACATCCAGATTGCGCGAGAACACCGCCACCTTTGAGCGGTGGCCTGCCTCGCGCGCGACGGATTTCACCTCGACGACTCCCTCGTAGATTTCCGGCACCTCCAGTTCCAGCAGACGGCGGAGAAACCCGGCGGTTGTCCTCGACAACAGGATCTGCGGCCCTTTGGTCGTGCGCTCGACGCGCGATATGAACGCCTTCACCCTGTCGCCCAAGCGGAACTTCTCTCCCGGAATGGTTTCTCCCACCGGCAGAAGAGCCTCCGTGCGGTCCAGTTCTACATAAAAGTAGCGCGCGTCCTGCCGGGCGACCACGCCCGTGATGATGTCCTCTTCCATGTCAGCGTACGCTGTGTAGATGATGCCGCGTTCCGCCTCCCGGATGCGCTGCGTGACGACCTGCTTCGCCGTCTGTGCCGCGATGCGGCCGAACGCCCGCGGCGTTACCTCCAGTTCCACCACGTCGCCCAGTTGAAATTTTGGATTGATCTGCTCCGCCGCGTCCAATGAAATCTCAAGTCGTTGATCCGCTGGATTCTCGACCACCGTTTTACGCGCAAACACGCGAAACTCTCCGGATGCGCGGTCGATCTCCACGCGCACATTTTGCGCCGAACTGAAGTTGCGTTTGTACGCGGAGATCAGCGCCGCCTCAATCGCCTCGATCAGCACCTCGCTGCTGATTCCGCGATCGCGCTCCAACTCCTGCAATGCCTGCAAAAAATCCGCGTTCAATGTTTTTTCTCTCCTCCCCGCGAGCGACACATCGCTTCGCGACCGGCTTTCACGCGGTGTGCTAAATCACCTACCACGAAATGGCCAAACGCGCATTTGCCACTTTTTTCTCGGGGACCGTCAGGCTGTCTTTCTCCAGCGCAATGCGCAACTCTCCATCACCATAGAACACCAGAATACCTTCCAGTGATTTGTGGCCGTCATAGGGTTCATAGAAAGAAAGGTGAACACGCTTCCCGATTGCGAGTTCAAAATCGCGTGCGCGTTTTAGCGGTCGCTCGGCGCCCGCCGAGGATACTTCCAGAAAATACGCGTTCGGTATCGGGTCGCGTTCATCGAGCAAACGCGAAAGCCGCTCGCTGACAAACGCGCAGTCGTCCAGATCCACAGCTCCCCCCGGGCGTTCGAGAAAAATGCGCAGCATCCAGTTGGCGCCTTCCTTTTTGTATTCCGTCTCGACAAGCTCCAGCCCGGCCTCATCAAGAATGGGCGCGACCATCTCTTCAATGAGATCGGTCACTTTCTGCTTCGACATACAAAGCCTCCCTGCATGTGCGCTTGCCCGGGGTCACGCCGATGACACAAACGAAAGAGTGGGGAAACCCCACTCTCGCAGCACACGTACGTATGTTACGGACCATCTGCTCCATTATAGCATGGGCTGATTGTCCTTGCAACGCCCATTTTTCCGCTGTCACCTATCGGTCTGTCACGTATCGGTCTTGACAGTGACAGTGTTCTATTTTAACATTCGAATATACTTATATAATGATGGGGATGGGGGTGAACGAAGCGAGATGAGCGATCCCTTCGCAGACAGGGCGGATATTTTCAAGGCGCTGGCGGATAAGACGCGCCTGCACATTCTTGCATTGCTTGCCACAGAGGAACTCTGTGTGTGCGAACTCGTGGCGGTGTTTGACATGACACAACCGAGCATCTCGCAACATCTGCGCAAATTGCGACAGGCGGGGCTAGTGAAAGAACACAAAACCGCGCAGTGGGTGTTTTATGCGCTGGACGGCTCCGCGTTTCCGCTGATCGAACAGATCGTGGACGCCCTGCCCGACGTTTCAGAAGAGATTGCGCGATTGCAGAGACAGGGCCTGCGCGTGCAGTGTCATGTATAGATGGGAGGGGCCAAGAGATGGCCGGGCTTGCAGTCGGTATTTTTTTTCTTACTTTGATTTTCGTCATCTGGCAGCCCAAGGGCTTGTCGATTGGCTGGAGCGCACTTGGCGGCGCTGTGCTGGCTCTCTTGTTTCACGTCGTAACGCTCTACAACGTCGTTGAGGTGACCCGGATTGTCTGGGACGCGACACTCACGTTCGTGGCCATTATCATCATCGCATCGATCCTTGACAAGATTGGCTTCTTTGAATGGGCCGCGCTGAAGATGGCGCACGCCGCCGGAGGGGACGGGCGGAAAGTGTTTCTCTACGTGACACTCCTCGGCGCTTTGGTGGCCGCTTTCTTCGCCAATGATGGCGCGGCGCTGATTTTGACACCGATTGTGCTGGAAAAGGTCAAACTGCTGAAATTTGATCTGAAAAAGATGTTGCCGTTCATCATGGCGAGCGGTTTTATTGCAGACACCACGTCGCTGCCGCTCATCGTCAGTAACCTGGTCAATATCGTCTCAGCCGATTACTTCCATATCGGATTTCTCAGCTATGCGCTGCACATGATTGTGCCGGATGTCTTTTCACTGGTGGCCAGCATTGTTGTTCTGTACCTTGTATTTGGCAGGAATATTCCGAAAACCTACAATCCAGCGGACTTGCCTGAGCCGGCCAGGGCCATTGCGCATCAGGGAATGTTCCGGGCGTCCTGGGTCATTCTTGGCATTCTGCTCGTGGGTTACATCCTGACAGAACTCCTGCACATTCCTGTCTCAATGGTGGCTGGGCTCGCGGCCATCGTGTTTCTTGTCAGCGCCGGACGGACGAACATCGTACGTCCGTGGAGCGTCGTCCGTGAGGCGCCGTGGGCGATCGTCGTGTTCTCCATCGGGATGTATGTGGTGGTATTCGGGCTGCGCAATGCCGGGTTCACGAACATTCTCGGGCATGTAATAGAGGGGGCCGCTCACGGTGGTTTGTACGCAGGCACGCTGGCCACCGGGTTTCTTGCCGCCGCGCTTTCAAGCATCATGAACAACATGCCAACGGTCATGTTCGACGCGCTCGCCATTCATTCAATTCATGTTCCGGGCGTCATGCATCAGGCTTTGGTTTATGCGAATGTGATCGGCTGCGACCTGGGGCCGAAGATCACCCCGATTGGCTCACTGGCTACGTTGTTATGGCTGCACGTACTGAAAAAAAGAGGC
This sequence comes from Bacillota bacterium, assembly GCA_021821225.1. The sequence continues at coordinate 5,164 of JAKACR010000145.1, forward strand.
ATCACCATCACGTGGGGCCGGTATTTCAAAGCGGGCATCGTGTTAACGATTCCAACCCTGTTTGTCACACTGTCGGGGTTGTACCTGTGGACAGTCCTGGTTGGATGATCGGCGGCGGGCGCGTGAATTGAATAAAGAATATGGAGGAGTAAAAGACATGGCAAAGCAGAGTGAAGCGAAGAAGCCGTTAATCTACTTTATTTGCACAGGAAACTCCTGTCGGAGCCAAATGGCCGAAGGGTGGAGGCGCCGTCTCTTTGGGGATCGAATCGACTTTGCCAGCGCGGGAATCGAAGCGCACGGTCTCAATCCCCGCGCCGTGAAGGCGATGATGGAAGCGGGCGTCGACATTTCGCATCACCAATCGTCGCTCATCGACCAGGACCTGTTGATGCGAGCCGATTTTGTGATCACACTCTGCGGCGACGCCAATGACCGTTGTCCGATCACGCCGTCTTCCGTGCAACGCCTGCATTGGGGCTTTGAAGATCCGGCGCGGGCGACTGGAAACGAAACAGAGATCATGAGCAAATTTCACGAGGTGCGCGATGCGATCCGGAAGCGTCTGGAACATTTTGTGCACGAAGAGATGTAGTCTTCTTGGGGACACTAAGGTCTCCCTGGAAGCATTTTCACTGACGCCGTCTCCCGAAGAGACACGAAAGCAAATCCTCAAAACAGGGACAACTGGTTGGAAGGCGGAAGACCTTCAAGGCATCCGAAACGGTCGAGCAGTTCTGTCACGGTCTTTGAGACGCGGGCGCGTTCCTGAATGTCTTCCACCGAGATGAAGGCGGCCGCTTCGCGCGCGACAACCAAGCTCTTTGCCGCAGCCTCGCCGATCCCGCTCGCTGCGGCAAACGGCGGCGTGAGACCGCCGTCCCGGATCAGAAACCGCGTGGCGTCCGATCCGTAGAGGTCGAGCCGGTTGAAGTGAAACCCTCTGCGCGTCATCTCCAGGGCGACTTCCAGCACCGTACGCAGACTTCTGTCCTTTACCGAAGCGGTGTTGCCCTGCGCGTCGATGGCGTCGACGCGCTCCGCGATCGCGTCCGCTCCCTGCATCATCAATTCCAGCTCAAAATCGCCCGCCCGCACCGTGAAATACGCGGCATAATACGCCAAGGGCTCATGAACCTTGAAATACGCGATGCGAACGGCGTTCAACACGTAGGCGGCGGCGTGCGCCTTGGGAAACATGTACTTGATGCGGCGGCAGGATTCCATGTACCAGTTCGGCACACCGAACGAGGCCATGTACTTTTCGTCCTCCTCTTTGAGTCCCTTCCCTCGCCGCACCGCCTCCATGATCGAGAATGCCCGCTTCGGTTCCAGCCCCTGATAGATGAGATAGACCATGATGTCATCCCGACAGCAGATCACATCGCGCAGGACCGCCATGCCGTTTTGGATCAATTCCTGCGCGTTGTTCAGCCACACGTCGGTTCCGTGGGAGAGCCCGGAGATCCGCACCAGTTCCGCGAACGTCGTCGGCTTGGTGTCCTCCAGCATCTTGCGCACAAATTTTGTCCCAAACTCGGGAATGCCGTACGTTCCGGTCGTGGAGCGCAGTTCCTGCGGCGTCACGCCAAGTACGTCCGTTCCGGAAAACAGCGCATACACCTTCGGATCGTCAAGCGGGACTGCCCGCGCGTCGATTCCCGTGATGTCCTGCAGCATCCGCAGCATCGTCGGGTCATCGTGCCCAAGAATATCCAATTTAAGCAGATTGTCATGGATCGATTCAAAATCAAAGTGCGTGGTGCGCGTTCCCGACGATTTGTCGTCCGCTGGATGCTGGATCGGACAGAAGTCGTAGATCTCATGGTCGTTCGGGACAATGATGAGACCGCCCGGATGCTGGCCCGTCGTCCGCTTGATGCCCGTGCAGCC
>JAKACR010000146.1 GCA_021821225.1 Bacillota bacterium
GACGATATGCAGCACAGTGAGGACAACGTCATGGCGACGGCAAAGCGCGCGCCGCAAGCGGCGAATGGCGCGCGGCCGCCCCGGCCGGAGGATGTGCGCGACCAGGGAATCTACCGTTCGTTCGGTCTCACGGATGATGAGTACGGACGCGTCACAGAGCTGCTCGGACGCTTGCCGAACTACGTGGAGACGGGCATCTTCAGCGTGATGTGGTCGGAACACTGCAGCTACAAAAGCTCGCGCCGCGTGCTGCGCCAATTTCCCACGGACGGTCCCCGCGTCCTGCAGGGGCCGGGCGAGAACGCCGGCATCGTCGACATCGGCGGAGGAATGGCCGCCGTCTTCAAGATCGAGAGCCACAACCACCCCACGGCGATCGAACCGTACCAGGGCGCCGCGACGGGGGTGGGCGGCATCATCCGCGACATCTTCACGATGGGCGCGCGTCCGGTCGCGCTCCTGGACAGCCTCCGCTTCGGACCGCTGTCCGACGCGCACAACCGCTACCTGTTCTCGCATTCCGTCGCGGGCATCGGCGGTTACGGCAACTGCATCGGGATTCCCACCGTGGGAGGCGAGGTCGTGTTTGACGACTGCTACACGCACAACCCGCTTGTCAACGCGATGTGCGTGGGCGACATCGCCAGGGGATCGGCCAAGGGCGTCGGCAACCCGGTGCTCGTGGTCGGGGCGAAGACGGGGCGCGACGGCATCCACGGCGCGACGTTCGCGTCCGTGCAGGACCCGCACGCCCGCGAGCGTTCCGCCGTGCAGGTGGGCGACCCTTTCATGGAGAAGCTGTTGTTGGAAGCGTGTCTCGAATTGATCGCGACGGGCAAGGTGGTCGGCATCCAGGACATGGGCGCTGCGGGGCTCACGTCGTCTTCCGCGGAGATGGCGAGCCGGGCGGGCAGCGGGCTCACGCTTGACGTGGCGAAGGTGCCGCGGCGGGAGTCCGGGATGAACGCCTATGAGATCATGCTCTCCGAGTCGCAGGAGCGGATGCTTGTCGTCATGCGGCGCGGCGAGGAGGAGGAAGCGTTTCGCATTTTCGGGAAATGGGGCCTGGAGGCGACGGTCATCGGCGCCGTCACGGATGACGGCAGGCTGCGCGTGCTGGACGGCGACCGGCTGGAAGCGGACATCCCGGTGGCGGCGCTGGTGGATGAAGCGCCTGTGCTCGACCGCCCCGCCAGGCGTCCGGCGTATCTCGACGCGCTGCAAGACGCGCCGCCCGACCTGCCCTGGCGCATCGCCGCGGCTGCGGGAGAGGGCGCTCCGGACTTGCGGGCGGACCTGCTGGCGCTGCTCGCGCAGCCGACGATTGCCAGCAAGCAGTGGGTGTACGCCCAGTACGATTTCATGGTGCGCACCGAGACGCTTGTCCATCCGGGAGCGGATGCGGCGGTGGTGGGCGTGCCGGACAGCGGGAAGGCGCTCGCCATGACGACGGACGGCAACGGCCGCGCTGTCCAGCTCGACCCGTGGCAGGGCGGTGCGCTCACCGTGGCGGAGGCGGCGCGCAATCTCGCCTGCGTGGGCGCGGAGCCGCTTGCCCTGACCGATTGCCTGAATTACGGCAACCCGGAAAAGCCAGAGGTATTCTATCAGTTCAAGGAATCGGTGAGGGGCATGAGCGACGCCTGCTGCGCGCTCGGCGTGCCTGTCATCAGCGGCAATGTATCCCTGTACAATGAGTCTCACGGAAGGGATATCTTTCCGACGCCGGTCGTGGGCATGGTCGGGCTGATCGAAGATGCCGCCGGCATCGCGACAACCGCCCTGCATCGGCAAGGAGCGGCGCTCTACGTGCTGGGGGACCTGCTGGCGCCGCTCTCCGACGGCATCGGCGGTTCCGAGTACCTGCAGTTACGGGCGCCGGAACAGGTCTTGCATTACTGTCCGCCGCGGCTGTCGCTGGAGCGCGAGAAGACCGTGCAGGACGCCTGCCGGGCGCTGGTGCGCGAGGGCGCCGCGGCGGCCGCGCATGATGTGGCGGATGGCGGTCTGTTGGTGGCGATTGCCGAGATGGCGATTGCCGGGGATGTCGGCGTGCAGGTGGTGTTGCCCGTTTCCGAGGGAGACGCGGATGCCCGGTACGCGGCGCTGGCGGCGCTGTGTTTTGGCGAGAGCCCGTCGCGTATCGTGCTGGAAATTGCGCCCGGCCGCGAACAGGACGCCGAACGCACAGCCGCGGCGCACGGCGCGGCGCTGACGCGGATCGGTTTTGTCGCGTCCGACCGGATGGTGCGCCTGGTTGCGGGCGGCGACGCGCTGTACACCGTGCTGGAGGCGGCGCTGGATGAGCTAGCGGCCGCTTGGCGGGAGGCGATCGACCGATGGATGAGGTAAAAAAGAACCTGTACGACCAGATGCATGAGGAATGCGGTGTGTTCGGTCTGTACGGACACCCGGAAGCCGCGCAGCTCACGTACTACGGGCTCTACGCGCTCCAGCACCGAGGCCAGGAGAGCGCCGGCATCGCGACGGTGGACGGTGGGGAGATGCACAGCCATCGCGGGATGGGTCTTGTGACCGAGGTGTTTTCCGGCAATCGGCTCGCCGAACTGCACGGCCACGCGGCGGTGGGGCATGTGCGGTATTCGACGACAGGCGAGAGCCATGTCGCCAACGCCCAGCCGCTTGTGTTCAGTTTCCGCCAGGGGCATCTGGCGGTTGCGCACAACGGCAACCTGATCAATGCGCGGTCGATTCGCGACCGTCTGGAGCGGCAGGGGAGCATCTTCCAGTCGACGAGTGACACCGAGGTGGTCGCCCATCTGGTGGCGCGCGGCGGTTATCCGACGATCGGGGAGAACGTGCGCGATAGTCTGACGATGATCAAGGGTGGATACGCTTTCGTTATGCTGACGGACGATCAGTTGATCGCCGTGCGCGATCCGCTCGGCCTGCGCCCGCTCGTGCTGGGGCGCCTGGGCGATGCCTGGGCGGTGGCGTCGGAAACGTGCGCGTTTGACACGATTGGCGCGGTGTTCGAACGCGATGTGGAGCCGGGCGAGATGGTCGTGATCGACCGGGGCGGCGTGCGCGCCGAACGGTTTTCCGCCCCCATGCGCCGCGCGCTGTGCACATTTGAATATATCTACTTCGCCCGGCCGGACAGCGATATCGACGGCTTCAACGTCCACATGGTGCGCAAACAGCTCGGCAGGGTGCTTGCGCGCGTCGCGCCCGCAAGGGCGGATGTGGTCATCGGCGTGCCGGATTCGAGCATTTCGGCGGCCATCGGCTATGCTGAAGAATTGAGCATTCCATACGAGATCGGGTTGATCAAGAACAAATACAGTGGCCGGACCTTCATACAGCCTTCGCAGCAGATGCGCAGTCTTGGCGTGCGCCTTAAACTGAGCGCGGTGCGCAAGATCGTCGGCGGAAAACGCGTCGCGATGGTCGACGATTCGATCGTGCGCGGCACCACGAGCGCCAGGCTTGTGCAACTCCTGCGCGACGCGGGTGCCACCGAAGTGCACGTGAGAATTTCCTCGCCCCCGGTCACCCATTCGTGCTATTACGGCATCGACACGTCGGCGCGCGAAGAACTCATCGCGGCGACCAAGTCGGTGGAAGAGATCCGGGCGTTCATCGGGGCGGACAGCCTGGCTTTTCTCGATGAGCAGTCCATGCTGTCCGCCTTCAATGTGTCGGGCGATGTCCACGGGTTTTGCAACGCGTGTTTCACCGGGCGGTATCCGACGGAAACGACGGAGTTCACGCGCCGCATGGAACAGCGTGATCCGAAGCCCGAGACGGTCCGATGAAAAGAGGAGGGACGCGGTTGACCGGCAACCATGATCTGTACCGCGCCGCAGGCGTTGACATCGACGCAGCCAGTGAGGCGGTGGAACGCATCAGGCCGCATGCGGCGCGCACGATGCGCAAAGAGGTCATCAGCCCGCTCGGCGGTTTTGGCGCGGGATTCCTGTTTGACAATACGAAGTACGAGGAGCCTGTTCTGGTCTCCGGAACGGACGGTGTCGGCACCAAGCTCAAAGTGGCGTTTGCCGTCGGCCGGCATGACACCGTCGGGATCGACGCCGTCGCGATGTGCGTCAACGATATCGCCGCGATGGGTGCGGAACCGCTGTTTTTCCTTGATTACTTCGCGACGGGCAGTCTGTCGCCCGCCGTGATGGAACAGGTGGTCAAAGGGATTGCGGCGGGGTGCGCGGAGTGCGGCGCGGCCCTGGTCGGCGGCGAGACGGCCGAGATGCCGGGCATGTACGCGCCGGGCGAATACGACATCGCGGGATTCGCGGTCGGGGTGGTCGAGCGCCGCAGGTGGATAGACGGGCACGGCGTGCAGACGGGGGATGTGCTGATCGGCCTGCCGTCCAGCGGCGCGCACGCCAACGGCTTCTCCCTGATTCGCAAACTCGTGGCGGATGCGGGCGTCGGCTATGCGGACCAATTTCCCGGCGGCGGCAAAACGGTGGGCGATGTACTGCTCACGCCGACGCGGCTGTATACGCAGACCGCTCTGCGCTTGCGGGAGATCGTGGACGTGCGGGGAATGGCGCACATCACGGGGGGCGGGCTGCAAGAAAACGTTCCCCGCGTGTTGCCGGCGGGGCTCGGCTGTGTGCTGGACACGGACCGCTGGCCCGTCCCCGCAGTGTTTGACTGGCTGCGCGCGCTCTCCGCCGTGCCTGCCGAGACCTGCTACCGGACGTGGAACATGGGGATCGGTTTCGTGTTCATCGTGCCCGATGCACAAAAAGCGGACGCGTTATCCGCGCTTGCCGCCATGGGGGAGACGGCGTACGAGATCGGCCGCGTGGTGGATGGCGCGGGAGTGCGCCTGGCTGGCGGTGGGGCGCGATGAGTGGACGCGGGGAGATCCGCATCGGCGTGTTCGCGTCCGGAACGGGCTCCAACTTCCGGAACCTGTGCGAGCTGGCTGATGCGGGCGAGCTGGCGGCGGGGCGGATTGTCCTTTTGCTCAGCGATCGGCCTGCGTGCGGTGCGGCGGCGTATGCTCGCGAGCGGGGATGTGCCGTGTTCGCCATGACGCATCGAGCGGCAGGCAACCGTGATGCGTGGGAGCGGATGGCCTTGATCGCGCTGCGCGAAGCGGGGGTGGACCTGGTGGTGCTGGCCGGTTACATGCGTCTCGTGGGCGCGGGGCTGCTGCAGCCTTTTGCCGGCAGGATCGTCAATGTGCATCCGTCGCTGCTTCCGCAATTTCCCGGTCTGAACGCAGTCCGGCAGGCTCTGGAGGCGGGAGTCGAAAAGACGGGGGTCACCGTTCATTACGTGGATGAGGGGCTTGACACCGGTCCGGTGATCGCGCAGGAAAGCGTGGACATTGTGCCGGGCGACACGGAGGAAACCCTGTCACAGCGGGTGCATGCGCTGGAACACCGGTTGTTGCCGGCGGTCGTGCGGATGCTGTGCGAACAGTTGGCGGACGGGGACATGGGATAACCAAATTTCGGCAGGCGCACAACCTCTATATGCAGGATTAAGGCGCCTACTGTGCGGACTTTATCCCATGTCCCCGAGGGCGGTGAACGCCGGGGGCTCCACCGCGCCAAACAGATGAACGGAAAGGTGTTGGCAATGTGAAACGGGCGTTGATCAGTGTATGGGATAAAGACGGTCTTGTGGATCTGGCGAAAGCGCTGGTGGAAGCGGATGTTGAACTGGTCTCCACGGGGAACACATTCAAGTTCCTGTGCGATGCGGGACTCCCGGTGACCGAAGTCTCGGCGGTGACCGGGTTTCCCGAAATGATGGACGGACGGGTGAAGACGCTGCATCCGCTGATCCATGGCGGACTGCTCGCCCTGCGCGACAATCCGGCGCACATGGCGGCCGCGCAAGAACACGGGATTGGTCTTGTGGACTACGTGATCGTGAATCTGTATCCGTTTGCGGCGACGGTCGCGAACCCTGGCGTGACACTGGAAGAGGCGATCGAGAAGATCGACATCGGCGGTCCCAGCATGCTGCGCGCCGCTGCCAAGAACCACCGTTTTGTCACGACGGTCGTCGATCAGGCGGACTATGACTGGATCGCGGCGCGCGTGCGCGCGGGCGAAGAACTGACGGACGGGGAGCGGTTCGCCCTGGCGGCCAAGGTGTTCCGACACACTGCGGCGTACGACGCGCGGGTCGCCGAATATTTGACCGAGAAGACAGGCGAGAAGTATCCCGAGACGCTCACGTGCTCTTACGAACGGGTGCAGACGCTGCGCTACGGGGAGAATCCGCACCAGACGGCCGCGTTTTATCGCATTCCCCACGCGCAGGGCGTTTCGCTTGCGAACGCGCGGCAACTTCAGGGCAAGGAACTGTCGTACAACAACATTCAGGACGCTGGCGCGGCGTTGCAGTTGATCGCCGATTTTCCGGAGCCCGCAGTGGTCGCCGTCAAACATATGAACCCGTGCGGCGTGGGAGTGGGCGCTGATGTGAGGCAGGCCTGGAAAAGAGCCTATGAGGCGGACCCCGTGTCCATTTTCGGCGGGATCGTCGCGTTCAACCGGGCGGTCGACGGGGATGTCGCCGAAGAATTGGCCGGTTTGTTCCTCGAAATCGTCATCGCACCAGCTTTTTCCGACGCTGCGTTGGGGCGGCTCGCAAAAAAGAAGAATGTGCGCGTGTTACTTCTGCCGGAGATCCTCGAACCGGTGGCGTACGGCCGAAACCTCAAGAGCGTCGCGGGGGGACTGCTCGCGCAGGATGAAGATCGCCTCACGCTGGCCAACGGGCAACTGACGATCGTGACAAAAGTCCGGCCGACAGAAGAGGATTTCGAGCAACTGCTGTTTGCCTGGCGCGTGGTGAAACACGTCAAGTCCAACGCGATCGTGCTGGTTCGCGATTTTCAGACGGTCGGCATCGGGGCGGGGCAGATGAACCGCGTCGGGGCGGCCCGCATTGCGGTAGAACAGGCAGGGGAAAAGGCGCACCAGGCGGTGCTCGCGTCCGATGCGTTTTTCCCGATGCCGGATACTGTCGAGGTCGCCGGTCAGGCCGGCGTACGCGCCATCATCCAGCCGGGCGGTTCGATCAAGGATGAAGAATCGA
>JAKACR010000147.1 GCA_021821225.1 Bacillota bacterium
CGAGAATCATCATGGGCGACGCAGGGTCCACGTTTATCGGCTATGTGCTTGCGGCCATCGCCGTCATGGGCGCTTTCAAGTCGGCGACGGTGATTTCCATCTTCGTTCCGGTGCTCGCGCTCGGCGTCCCGATCTTCGACGCGATCTACGTCGTGATCAAACGCGTGATGGAGAGGCGACCCGTGTACAAGGCCGATCACAGCCACGGACATTATCGTCTCATGGCTTCCGGACTCACCCAGATCCAGACCGTCAGCGTGATGTATCTGGTGGCGCTGGGATTTTCGCTGGCGTCGATCGCGATCGCGCTGGTGAACCGTTGATCCCGCTTTAGCGCCACCCAACCCTTCCTCGGGCGAGAGGGTTGGGTGTGACATTGGAGAAACACTCCATGGGAGAAGTGCTCCACAGAAAAGCCCGTCCCAAACGGGTTTTTCCGTCTGTGTTTGCAAGGCCGCGCCTTCACAGGGCGCCACCCGCCCCCACGGTGAGCGCTACGCCCTGTCCGGACGGACAGCCCAACGCTTGCCGGATCCCGTTTTCGTCTTCATACGCGTGAATGCGCATCCCAAGCCGGCTTGCAACTTCCAGGTGCTGCGCCCGATCGTCAACGAACAGCACTTTCTGCGGCTCAACTCCGAGCAACAGAGGAATCCGCGCGTACGCGAGAATGTCCGGCACCGTCGGATCCACTCCGTATACCGCATGGATCACCTCGTCAAATTGTTTCAACAGCCCGCGTCCACCCGTGCGACCCGTAAAATGTTCCGGTTCCGCACCTGTCACAGCGACGAGTCGGTGCTTCGCGCGCAGTTCCTGCAGCACATCCATCAGACGGCGGTCCGGCCGGATTGCCGTCTCAACCTCATCTCGCAATGCGGCCATGCCGACCGCGCGACCTGTGAAACGGAATAGCTCCCATTCCACGGCGCTCCAGTAGCGCTCCTCTTCGACAATGCCTCTTCTGTAATTCTCCCACATGCCGCCCGCGTACAGTGCGCGGAGCAGATCGTTCACCGCAATTTCGCGGCGCAATGCGACAGATTCCAGTCCCATGCGCGACCGGCGTATGAACACGCCGGGAATTTCAAACAGAATGGTTGTGATCATAGGATCTCTCCTCGGAGCATGGATTGGTTCTACCCACCATCTTCCTCAACAGTAAGTATAGGATTAAATAGTAAACAGTATGTGCAAAGAAAGCACATACTGAATGAATGTTGTGTAAACTTTTGTGTAACCAGATCGACCTCTGCAACGTCTACCTTGACAATGAGGGTCAGGTGCTAGCCGCCAGTATCCCTTTGCTCCTGCTCGGACACCGCTATCGCTAAACTCGCGACGAACAAAGAAATACTGGCGGCCCAGCAAATCTTGTCCATGGCGCTAAACTCGCCGGGCACAGGGCGTCGGCCCAGCACATTTTCATCCTGCTGATGGTGGCGCCTCTGTGCCATTCGGGTCTATTGTGCAATCGGTGCGAAAGGAGTCGAGGATGGTTTGAACATTTCCCTGCGTTCCGTCACCATCGCGCTCGCCGTCTGCTCTGCCGCCTTCTGGTGTGCAGCGGGCTGGTCAACCAGTGTCGCCACTTCTTCCGTCCACGCCTTGGCGCAAACTGCCCCAGCCATTGCGCAAACCGCCCACACTGCTCCGGCACCGACTGCCCCGGCCATTGTGCAAACCGTCCACGCCCGCATCCTGGGCCAGCCTCATGTGACCCATTATGGCGCGATCAGCTTCCCGACCGTGCAGGACGGGTTCACCGCCAGCGGGCAATTTCTCCTTCACACTATCAATGGCGGCCAGTCGTGGTCAAGACAGTCCACCCCTTCTTTCACCATTCTCGACATGCGATTCCTCAATCCGCACCTCGGCTACGCCATCGGCGGAATGGGCTCCACGAGCCGCTTTGGTCCCAATTATCGCACTTGGGTCGTGGAGCGAACCACGGACGGCGGCAGGCGCTGGACGACAGTCTATCGCGCCGCCGCTTCCACACAAGGTGGCACGCAGCTCGACTGTCCATCCACAACCCAGGTCTTCGCAATCCTCGGACGCACCGTCGTTGCCACCGGCAACAGTGGGAAGTCGTGGCGCACCCTGCATATCCCCATCGCCGGCTTTGCGCTGCAGTCCATCAGCTTCCTGAACGGCATGGACGGCTATGCGTCAGGCACCGTCACCATTCCCGCCCGCCCGTTCCCCGTCCACGGTCGCGTCATGGTGCTGCACACCTCTGACGGAGGAACGCATTGGGCAATCCAGTACAGCAAACTGCTGCCGTCGCCTGCAGGAGTGAGGGTGAACTTTTTGAATCGCTCTGACGGCTGGATGATCACGACCAGCACCGCATCCATGACGGACCAACTGGTCCGCACCACGGACGGCGGCCGGCACTGGACGCTGCTCCAATCGAACCTGTTGCGCAACGGCGACCCGACCGGCGTCGGCAACGCGGTATTCGTCACGCCAAATTACGGCTGGATACCGGACGCCATGGGCGCCATGCCCATGGCAAGCGGCATCGACATCACCGCAGACGGCGGTCTGCACACACGCCTCGTGGGTGCGCGGCGGGCCTGGAGCATCTACGGTGTCGCGCTGGTCAACACGAAGGCGGGCTACGTCACCGCGTTCAACATCAACCATATGTTCGTTCTCAAGACGGTGAACGGCGGCCGGACGTTCACGCAAATCCTGCCGAAAATAAAGCCCACTTCGGCCATTCATTTTGTCTCGGCGAATCTTGGCTATGGTTTGGGCGACGCGTCCAACTATGGCGCGTTTCTCATCACTCAGGACGGTGGCGTTTCCTGGCGGATACGAGGCTATCTGCCTGGCGGCAACGTGACACAACCCGCGCTCACGTTTGCAAATGCCAGCGACGGGTGGGTCATCGCGCGACGCGGTGGACCGGGCGGACAGATCAGCATCTATCGTACGGTGGACAGCGGCTTGCGCTGGACGCTCGCCGCGCGCGCGCCGGGAGCCCTGTATTCGAGCAGCCAGATTCAGACCATGCGTTTCTGGAACGCAAAGGATGGTATTCTTGAAATCAAGAACGGCGTCTTCGAGCAGGTGTGGTCGACGACAGACGGCGGGGTGACCTGGACAAAGCGCGCGCAAGCCGACTGGGTCGTCGTGACCTCATGGAAAGACTCGTGGGCGTCGCCGCAAATCGTCTTTGGCGCGTCTTCCGATGCGCGGTACACGACAGGACCCCATCGCCCACGCGCCAATATCACCGTCCAGGTCTCATCCGACGGCGGCCGTACATGGCGCACGCTGTGGCGCCAGTCTGACACTGTCATGCAGGTTGACCAATTCGACTTTATCAATCCGCGCGATGGCTGGATTACGTATTCCGCGTGGATGAAAAATGGGAATCTCCCGCGGTCAACCATTTTGCATACGACAGATGGCGCCACGCGGTGGACCGCCTACGTGCTCCCCGCGGATGCGGCGCCGGCCACGCTCGGATCGGGCGGGACGACGATCGATTTTGTCAATTCATCAACAGGCTGGATGCTGGCGCAGGACGGGCTGTTGCGGACCACGGACGGCGGCCGGACGTGGAAATGGCTTTGACGGGGTGCATTCATGATGGACACGGAAACGACGCTGCGCAAGATCATTCACATTGACATGGACGCCTTCTATGCCTCCATCGAGCAGCGCGACCATCCCGCGTATCGCGGCAAGCCCGTCATCGTCGGCGGCGCGCCGAACACGCGCGGCGTCGTTGCGACCAGCTCCTACGAGGCGCGCAGATACGGGATTCATTCCGCGATGCCGACGCAAACCGCGTACCGCCTGTGCCCGCACGCCATTTTCGTCAAACCGCGGATGGACGTATACCGTCAGGTCTCAAGAGAGGTTTCGGCCATTCTCCATTCCTACACAGATCTCGTGGAACCACTGTCGCTGGACGAGGCGTATCTGGATGTCACGCACAATCGCCGGGGAATCGCATCGGCCACGCGGATCGCGCGCGCCATCCGCGAGGAAATCTGGCGAAAGACGGCGCTCACCGCATCCGCCGGCGTCTCGTACAATAAATTTATCGCGAAAATCGCGTCCGACCACCGCAAGCCGGACGGACTGACCGTGATCACGCCGGAACAGGCCCAGGCCTTTCTGGATGCCGTTCCCGTGCGCAAGTTCTTCGGCGTCGGCAAGGTGACGGAACAGCGGCTTCACGAACTCGGCGTCCACACGGGCGAGGAACTGCGCCGCCTGTCCGTCGAAGAACTGTCGAGCGTCTTTTTCGATCGAGGGCGCGCCTTCTACCATCTTGTCCGCGGGATCGATCCCCGCCCTGTCGAGCCCGAGCGGGTCCGCCGCTCAATCGGAAAAGAGACGACCTTTCCGGTCGACATCGACGATATCGCGCAAATGACCCGCATCCTGGAAGATCTTGCGCGCGGCGTCGAGCAAAGCCTCAAACACCGCGCGCTCTGCGCCCGCGTCGTCGTGCTCAAGGTCAAATTTGCGGATTTCCGGCAGATCACCCGCAGGATGACCACAACCGCCCCCGTGCAGACGGCGGACGAGCTGGGCGTATACCTGCGCAGACTGCTGGAGCAGGTCGACCTGCGGACAAAAGTCCGGTTGCTCGGCGTGACGGCGCAACACCTGCAGGATGAGGCCGCTGGTTCGATTCAGCTGACGCTGTTCTGAAATGCGCCAGGGAGTTCTGCCTCTTTTTGAACAACCCCTAAAAACGCATGTTCAAAAAGAGGGCAGGTCAAATTTCAACGTGGAGGAAGACCCATGAACTTTCGCGATCAGCCCAGGACAAACGACCACGCGCTGCCAAGGAAGCCCGCGCGCGCGACAAGACGCCGCCTCATGACAGGCGCGGCGGTCACCCTGGCGGGATTCACCCTCTGCGCGCTGAACGCCGAACCGACTTCCCCGGCCAGTGCCGCAACCCTGCAAAACACCCTGCCGCCCAATACGCTGCTGGGCACCCATCTCGTCCCCGCCCACCCCATCCCGCTTATCACCGGGACCCAGAACTACAAAGGCGGCGGATCGACCATTCCCGTCACCGTCCTTCCCTTCACGTCCGGCGTGGAGATGTCCGGACCGACGCACGTTCCAAAGTCTGTGTGGGCGCCCATTCCCGCGACTGTCGCCAAACGGATGGCAGCCTACCTGTTCCCGGTCAGTAACCTGGAGTGGGCCTACGTGATCGGCCCGCGCGGGATGGCGGGCAAAGCCAAACTGGCAACCGACGGCGGAGAGAGCTTCACTCTTGCCAACGCCGACGCCTCGATCGTCTTCAGGCATGTTGGAGGATCGCCCTTTATCGCGCAAGGTGGGGCTGCGCAGTTCTTCCCCGCGGCTGGCGCAGCGCTCAATCGCGCGGGACTCGGCATCAAGTGGACGGCCAAAGACCTCTTGCATCCGGCGACGCTCAGCTATCGCTACAATCACCGCGTCGCGCTCTTTTCGTTCGCCAGCAAATCGGGTCGTTCCGTATACGGATACGCCTTCTACCAGCCTGCTTACATTGGCCAGTTCAATATGCAGGCCCAGTTTTCCTTCAGCGCCAACCGCGCGGACATGAGCCTGGCGCCCTACGTGATGGCCTCCGCCCTCTCCAACCTGACCCAGGTGGGTGAGCCGCAACTCGCGGGCGCCGTCCTGCCGTCGCCTGTGACCCCGGTCGCCGCTGGAAACCACGTCTACCGCCTGCCGGCGCCAAAAGGATTCCCCACGCAAGGCATGGTTCTCCCGACGGCCCGCGGCGTCGCCTGGATCGGCCAACCCACCTTCATTGACACAAATACCGATGCGGCGCGCGGGTTCACACCGGAAAACTCATCGGTACCGAGCAGTATGTTGTCCATCAACCTCGGCCCCGCAGGCGAGCCGGTGCTCGGGCGCGGAAATATCCGCACGCTGACATTAATAGCTCCGGCGCGACCGGGAGTCTGGACGAACGCGCCGCTCTACACGTCTGCGCGGCTCCTGGGGACGGCTGGATCAAACTGGCTGCTCTACAGTCTCACCTACGCAAGACCAGGGATGAACCAGCCCGCAGGCAACGCGCTGTACGCGATCAGTCTGCAGGCCGGTCAGCCTGTACCCCGGCTCTTGACCTCGTTCCTGGACGCGGGCGGCTATTTTTTCACGTTCGGCGCCTACGGTCCGTACGTCGTGTACGACACGGCCAACGACCTCGATCCGCAGGGAAAGATCCTGCAACACATCTGGCTTGTCAATTTGAGCACAGGGCAGCGGACACGCCTGCCGTCCACAGCATGGCAAAGCGGCGCCGTCACCGCGAACATCGGGGGTCGCGCCGTCCATGTGCGCATGAGCCAGGGTTGATCGTCCCCTGGTCCAGCGCGCGAATGAAACACACTCCCATGTCCCTTAGGGCAGATGGACATTGGCCGGCATCGGATCCAGCCCGTCCGGCGTATTCAGATACCCCGGAGCGGTGCCCTTGACGCCTTTATGGCCGTACTGCCACACGATCTTGTTCGTGCGGGGATTGATCACCACCACCCGGTTGTTGTAGTCGTCGTTCGCGACAATGTTGCCGTTCGGAAGCATCATCGCCAGGGACGGATTCGACAGTTCACCCGGACCGGACAGTTTGCGATAACGCCACACCAGTTTCCCTTTGGGCGTGACCTCCTCAATCGTGCCCGGTGTATTGTAGTCGGCGACGAGCAGGTTGCCGTTTGGCAACAGTTGCGTGTCCGACGGATAACTGATGCCGGGCAGATGCACCGTGTACAGCAATTTTCCCTTGCTGTTCAACCGGTCCGCATAGCTGCCGTTGATTTCTGTGATGATCATGCCGCCGCCGGGCGTGGGCGTATCGCCGTTTGGCGCCGTGTAGGTGTACGGCGGGTTGTGCGCCTGCACCCCCGTCTGCCCGTACTGTTTGATGATCCTTTTCTGCGGACTGATAAAAAGAATCCGTTGATTGACGATGTCCGCGACGGTGATAGTGCCGTTCGGGAGTTGATACGCGTCGTCCGGGGTGTTCAGATAGCCTGGTTTTGACCCGGCAACGCCCG
>JAKACR010000148.1 GCA_021821225.1 Bacillota bacterium
CCGCCCGCGCCGCTTTTGCCCAGCCGTTGCACTTTGTCCACAGGAGGGCTCCGGATACGATTGCGCCATACTTTATGAATGCTGTCTCGCAGGAGGCTCAAGCACGGTTTGACATGAGTCAGACCAATCTCTACCGAAGCGGCATGTTGCTGCATACGACGCTCGACCCCCGCCTGCAGCAGGCGCTGAACCAGTCAATCGCCCACGCTGTGGCGGATCACCCGGGACTCCAGGCAGCCGGTGTGGCCATGGATGTTCACACCGGGGACATCCTGGCGTACAGCGGCGGCCGCGATTACCGGACGAGCCCGTTTGACCGCGTGCGCGGCCGCCGACAGCCAGGCTCGACCTTCAAGCCATTCGTATACGCAGCCGCGCTTGACAGAGGGGCAACGGCGGCCATGCACATGCGCAGCGAACCGCGCCTGTTCGTGTACGACCGCACCCACCTCTACCGCGTGCACAATTTTGCCGACGACTATGCATACGCGGACATCGACATGAAACAGGCGCTGGCCCGCTCGGACAACGTGTTTGCGGTCGCGACCAACCTGCAGGTCCACCCGTGGCGCGTCATGCAAGAAGCGAAGATGTTCGGCCTGCCGGACAACATGAAGCCCTATCCCTCGCTGGCCCTCGGCGTGTTCCCGGTGTCGCCGCTTGAACTCGCGCGGGCCTACGCCGTGTTCGCAAACGGCGGCTATCTCGTCACGCCGCGCTTCATCGCGGACATCCGCAACGCGACCGGACAGGTCGTGAAACAGTCCGCGCCGCTCGTTCTGCGCGTCGCGCAAGCGAATACCTGCTATATACTCACGGATATGATGCAAAGTGTCATGAAGGCTGGCGGGACAGGATACCGCGTGGCGCACCTGATCCCCGGACCTGTCGCCGCCAAGACCGGCACGACCGATTCGGACGCCTGGATGGCGGGCTACACACCAGATACTGTCTGCGCCGTGTGGGTGGGGTACGACGACATGCGTCCGCTCAGTTCGGTGGAAGCGCATCTCGCCGCTCCTATTTTCGCGTCGGTGATGCGTGCCGCCTGGCTCGCCCATCCGCAGGGCGCGTTCACCCGTCCGGGCGACATCACAGAACTTTCCATCGATCCGGAAACAGGCCAGCGCGCCACATCGGCATGCCCGGCCCGTGAAATGAACGCGTTTGTAAGCGGAACGGAGCCCACTGTCGCGTGTCTCGCCCATCCAGCCCCTGACATGTCGCTCGCCGCACGCGCTTCCGACGCGCTGCGGGCATTTTTTTCGTGGATCCGCGGACGGTAACAGATTGGAGGCGCTTGTGCTACAATTGTAGGCAAATTGCAAAGAGTGGTGGGAGAGTGCATGGCTTATCCATTGTCACAGCGCATCAGAAGCATCGCACCGTCGCCGACCCTGACGATCGACAGCAAGACAAAGGCGCTCATCTCGTCAGGCGTGGACATCGTCAACCTGACGGCCGGAGAACCGGATTTCCCCACTCCGATGAAGGCTTCACTGGCCGGCATCGCCGCGATCGTCGAGAATTTCACCAAGTACACCCCCGCGGCGGGCATCCCGGCGCTGCGCATGGGAATCGCCGAAAAACTGCAGCAGGAGAACGGCCTCTCCTACGATCCGGAAGAAATCATCGTCTCCTCCGGGGCGAAGCATTCGCTCTACAATGTTTTCATGGCCATCCTCGATCCGGGTGACGAAGTGGTCCTGCCTTCACCGTACTGGGTGAGCTACCCGGAACAGATCCGGTTGTGCGGCGCGATCCCCGTCGTCGTCAAAACGGATGAGACGTCCGGATTCAAGATGACGCCGCAACAGCTCCGGGACGCGCTGACCAGTCGGACCAAGGCGGTGCTGATCAACTCCCCCGGAAATCCCACGGGCGCGATGTACACACAGGAGGAGATTGAGGCGCTCGCCGATGTGCTCGAACAACACGACGCGTATGTCGTGAGCGATGAAATCTACGAGCAATTGACATACGACCTGTCCCACTACAGCATCGCCAGACACAGCAGAGCCATGCGCGATCGCACATTTGTCGTGAACGGCTTTTCAAAAACACACGCCATGACCGGCTGGCGCGTCGGCTACGTCGCCGCGCCCAAGCCTTTGGTGGACGCCATGTCCAGTTTCCAGTCCCACGCGACCGCACATCCGTCCAATATCTCGCAACGCGCCGCACTCGGCGCCCTTGGGACATTCACGCGCGACACCGTCGAGGAGTTCCGCCGCAGACGCGACTTTGTCGTGGAACGGCTGGGCGTTCTTCCCGGCATCCGCAACACCGTGCCGCAGGGCGCCTTCTACGTGTTCCCAAACGCCGCCGGACTCGTGGGACGCACCTATCGTAAGGACGGCGGCGAGGCGATAGGGATTGGCAGCGTCGGACAACTGTGCGAACTGCTTCTGACCGACGCCCGCATTTCCGTCGTGCCCGGTGACGGATTCGGCGCGCCGGACAACTTCCGCATCTCGTACGCGACATCCATGGCGCAACTGGAGAAAGCGATGGACCGCCTCGCGGCGTTCACGGCGCGCATCGAGTAAAATTGCGCTGACGGCCTTCTTCCGGCCATGCGGAGCATCATCCAGGTAAACACACGATCGCCGCCACCCCGACATATAGTGAGGCAGGCGGTCATTGCGCCCGTCAGACTGCGCATGACCGCCGACACTCACGCC
Organism: Bacillota bacterium; assembly: GCA_021821225.1. The sequence continues at coordinate 2,685 of JAKACR010000148.1, forward strand.
CTTCTCACATGGTGGTGATTCTGTTGTCTACCGATAGTGGCGGCGCCGAGCGCACACCGCTGCCGCGCCGCAAGGAAGTCCGGTTTGTCAGAGCAGATGCCGTCCCATCGCGACAAGCACAGCGCGCAGAACCAGATGCCGGACTCGCGCGCGCAAAACGTTCAGGCAAACCGCTTGCAACCGCCGGAGCAAACGCCCGGCGCCTAAAAGCGGCCGCAAAGAAAATGGGCGCCGCCGCGCGCAGGAGTCCGCGACGGGTCGCACGGCCTTCAACCGACAAAGCCCCCGGTCAGGATGCGCTCGGCGGACTGGGGAAACTGCTCTCGCCGAAGAATTTTGATCAATCCATGGACACGATCTCCAACCTGCGCTCATTTTGCAAACAGTGCATCAAATACGTCCAACAGGCGGACGGTGTTCTGGATACGCTCTTTGTCACGGGGAATTCCCTGAAAGAGACCGGCGTGCTCAAAAAAATCGCGGAGAGCAAGGGCAAGAATCTGTCGACGGACGACCTCACGAACATTCTGCTGTCTTTGATGAATTCTCCACTTGGCGCGACATTTTTCCAGCGGATCGGCAGCGGCAAAAATTCCGCCGCCGCGGATACCGCGCAAGCGGCCCCTGCGTTGCCCGAATCCGCCGGCGCTCCCGTTACGGCGACCGTCGCGCGACCGCGCGGCGTCCTCCCGACCCAGGGGCCGCTTCCCCCGACCGCCCCGCTGCGGCGACAACCCCCGCGGACGGACGGTCGAACCTGATTTTTGCAGAGGTGGTTCAAAAGGGGGCAGAACCCCTTTTGAACTGACTCTTGCATACAACTTGTCCGCAAAAACCGCACAGATGAACGGGAACACGCGATGGCCGACGCGCAGGCCGATCTCATGTCCCCTTCGCCCGACTCCACAATCATCAATCGGTCATGTGGAGTTCACTTGACGAATTTCTTGATCTCCTTGATGGTCTTGTCGTCGATATCCGATCCGTACCTCTTCGCAATCTCCTCGACAGAAACCTTCGGTCCTTTTCCGTCGGCATTCTTCGTCGCATCGTTAAATGCGTTCATAAACGCATCCAAACGGCGTGAATCAACCTTGATGCCGATATCCTTCGCGATACTCTCCGTCAACTGACGGACACTGCCGGCGTCCTTCCACTCTTCCGGACGCATGTCTTTCACGCGCTTTAACGCCTCGAACATACTGCCCTTATCAATCCGCTTAATATTCTGCTTCAAGGTATCCAATGAACTCGCTTGTGGACCCGCTTGCCCGGCTGAAGCTGAAGCCTGCGGCGCCCCCCCCTGCCCTTGCACAGGCTGTCGCGCACGAGGCGCCCGTCTGACCGCCTGACCTCGCCGATTCGTCTGTTTCGGCATGACCGAACCTCCTGTCTCTTCACGTCGCCGGATGCACAGATGCGCAATACCTGGCCGTCTCCGGCACACATTCCGGGGACGCTACACTATATGGCCGCAGGAAGGCGATGGTGTCGTATAGAAGCGGAACTCTGCCTCACAGGCGGAATGTCGGCATCCACTCGGTCAGCAACAGCACGCTCAGTCCCACCATCAGCGCGATGACCGTCCACACTCTGATCCGCGCGACCAGAGTATTCTGGTGTTCTCCCATGAGTTCCCGGCGCGATGTCAACCTGCCAAGAAAGATCAGCAGCGGGATCATGAGCACCGCCGCGATCGCCTGTGTGAACACGGCAAGAAAGGTGAGCGGCAAATTCGGCAGCAGCACGAGCAGCGCCGCAAACGCGAGACCGCCTGCGTACAGGGCGTAAAATTTGGGCGCCTGCCGCAGCCTGTCGTCCAGACTGTGCGCAAAGCCAAACACCGTGGCGAATGTCCACGAAGTCGACAGAGAAATGGTGATGGCCGCGAGAAACCCGGCGTTGACCATGCCAAGCGCGAACAGGTCGCGCACCAGCACCCCGTCACGCTGCAAAAATCCCTGCAGCATGGCGCCCGGCCCCGCCAATGCCGGGACGCTCCCCAGCCCTGTGTACAGCGTGGCGCCGCAGAGGATGATGGCGACCGCGATGGCCGCCTGAAAGACACTTCCCAACGCCGTGTCCAACCGGCCAAAATGCAGGTCCTGATGCGTCATTCCTTTGTCGATCACGGCCGACCCCTGAAAGAAGATCATCCACGGCGCCACCGCATTGCCCACCGTGGCGATGATAAAAAACAGCGTGAACAGAGAGCCGTGCCCATGGACGACCTGCAACAGCGAAACAGGCGCCGCGGATGCGCGGCCGCGCATCCAGACGGCCAATACGATAAACACCATGTTGAGCGCGCCGACACCGAGCGCCAGACGCTCTTTTGTCCAGTATTTTCCCCACAGCGCGAACCCGATCACCAGGGCGGCGCACACGAGATCGGCGAGCCAGAAGGGCAGTCCCAGCACCATGAGTCCGGCGCCCATGCCGATGTATTCGGTCATCAACGTCAACAGATTTTCCGCAAACAGCGCCAGCAGCGACAGCACGCCCCACATCCTGCCGAAATGGCTAAAGACGAGCGACGGAAAGGGTTGCCTACTGACCGCCGACAGTCTCATCGCCATCTCCTGCACCGTATAGGTGACAGGAATCAGCAAAAGGGCGATCAGGACAAAGAATCCCGCGCCAAACGCCGCGCCCGTGGCGGCATAGCTGATCACGCCGCCCGCATCGTTGTCGCCGATCATGGCGATGATCCCCGGACCCATCAAAAGCCACATCGCGTTCAGATAGATGACCACCCGCCTGCCTGGCCAGGATGATGTCTGTCGCGTGACAAGTTCGCCCGACGGGGCCGCTTCCCTTTCCTTCACGCGCATGGAATCCCCCCGCTTTGCGCAACCCGGTGCCCGCTCATTGCGCCGACACGATAAACAGTACTCGGAGGGACTGTGGAAAGTGCCTTTCCAAGAAGCGATTGTTGAGATTTCATCAACATAGTCTATGTTTGAAGGGAGTTGGGAACCGTGGCAAAAGCGTCGTTTGGGAAATGGCTCAAGGACCAATTGACAGAACACGGCATGTCGCTCCGCAGCCTGGGAAAAGCGACGGGCATCGACCCCGCGACCCTGTCTCGGATCAGTTCGGCCAAACAGCAGCCTACACTCCCACATCTTGAACGAATCGCCAGAGCGCTTGAGATCCCGCTCACGCGCGCGATCGAGGCGGCCGGGTTCGACATCGCCGGATCGCCCGCAGGCAAAGAGAGCCGCGCGACGGATACGGGAGAATCCCATCGTTTGAACATGGCCATTCGGAGAACAGCCACCTCCCTGACCGAACGCCTCGACCGACTGGCCGACGCTCTGCTGGAATACCAGATTCTGGCCGGAACAGAACAAGGCCGCACGCTGATCATTGAGCGCACGGCCGAGAAGTTGCGGCAAAGCGGAGCGCATGGACAGTTTCTGTCGCAGGTGCGCGCGCTTCACTGTATTGCGGCGGATGAGACGGCGCCGCCGCACAGGCGGTCGCTCGCGGGGAGCGCCCTGCTATACTTCATTCTGGAGGCGGACGTCATTCCGGATAGTGAGTTCCCCGTCGGCTACGTAGACGACGCGATTGCGGTGCAGACCATATGGGAAATGGTGTCATTCTCCGGAGACGACCAGGAGGACATGGGCTAAAGTCCACTGCGCAGACAATGCGCACGCACCTGGCATGATCACAGTTCGTACAGTTCGACGTACTTTTTTGTCAAGTAATCCATCAGCGCGCGCGATGAAAGTTTCTCATTTGTGACAGAACGAAGCAGGTCGGTCGGATCGAGCATGCTGCCGTGACGATGGATTCGCGTGGCGAGCCATTCTTTCAATTCATCCAGCCTGCCCGCCCGGACGGATTCGCGCCATGCGGGGAGATCACGCTCCATCGCTTCCGTGAACTGGGCCGCGTACATATTGCCGAGCGCATAGGACGGGAAATAGCCAAGATCACCGCCGGACCAGTGTACGTCCTGCAACACGCCCACGGCGTCATTCTCCGGTTCAATCCCGATATAATCACGCATCTTTTCGCGCCAGAGTCCAGGCAGATCCCGCACAGAGATATCGCCCTGCAAAAACCCCTTCTCGATTTCGTAGCGGATCATGATGTGCAGGTTGTACGTGAGCTCATCCGCCTCCACGCGGATGAGCGACGGGCCGACGATATTGACAGCGCGGTAAAACCGCTCGGCATCGACATCCGCCAACTCTTCCCGGAACACGTCTTGCAAGGGCGCATAGTAACGCTCCCAAAATTCCCGGCTGCGGCCGACGATGTTCTCCCAAAAGCGCGACTGCGATTCGTGAATTCCCATGGA
>JAKACR010000149.1 GCA_021821225.1 Bacillota bacterium
GCTTTGCGATCTTTTCATACGCGATCATGGCGGGCGTCATCTTCTTGTACTTTGCGTTGGCCATATCCTTCGTTCTCCTCTGTATTTCAGGCTCGATTGAGCAACGGTTCGGTCAACCGCAGGCACGACTGCAGTTTGCGGGCCGCCAGAGCAAAGGTTTCTTTGGCTGTCCGGTTTTCCGTGGACAGTGCGTACAATTCGAAATCCGCCTGGCACTTGCGCAGGAGGGACAGCAGGATCTTGTCATCCTGCGCGGCGGACGGCTGGATCTTATCGTCGTACAGGTCCACGTACAGTTCGCCCCTGCTGTCCACCTGACCCAAAAAAACATTCTCCAGTACGACGTTCATCTTCTCCAGTTCCGCGTACAGTTGGTCGCGGGACCAGCCCACCGTCGCCAGTGGTTCGTCCAGAATCTTCCCGTCCATGATCACCGCCGAGGGCTCATGCTGGATGGGGACGCTCCACGCCAGATGAGAGGGCGTGATCGGCTGCTTGTTCGTGCGCAGCAGCACGCTGACGTTCCCGCTCGGTTCGAGCACCGCGAACTCCACATCTGCGACCGAAAACGCGTCTTTTTGCCGCAACTGTTCCAGCAGTTCATCTGTGGAGTAGCGAACGCGCGCCAGATTGTCCTCCAGTATCTTTCCCTGCTTGATCAGGACCACACCTTTATCGTCCACCAGGTCGCGCAGTTTCTTGCTCTTCAGGGTCGCCCAACTGAGACCGAGCGGAATGAGCATCCACATCACCATGCTGAGCAATCCGGCAAAAAACTTTCCCTCCATGTCCGCCGAGATGAAGGCGGCAATGGAACCAACCGTGATGCCCGTTATATATTCGAAAATATTCAGTTGTGAAATCTGACGCTTGCCGTTCATGCGCGTGAGCAGGAACAGAGTGACGATCGATCCGGCCGTGCGCCAGAAGACATCAAGTAACCCTGACATCGCCATGAATCCTCGCTTCCATTGCCACGGAAAGAGACGGCGCTGTTCACGGCCTCTTTCCGCGTCTTTCTCATGTGGCGTCTATTTCGCGTAACGTCTTTCCCGTGTTGTGGACGATGTGCTCAAAAACCTTTGTACTGGGGTTCTTCTTGTTCGATCTGCAACAGTCGCTGTTCCACCAGGGACACGACGGACTGTGTGGTCTGCGCCGCCTGGCCGAATGTCTGCTTGGCCTGCTGGTTCTGGGTGGAGAGAGCGAATGACTCAAGGCTTGCCTGGGCCTGTTTGAGAGACGCCAGCGTCTTTTTCACGTCACTGCCAACCGTCATGAGTGTGCCTCCTCGGGGACATGTGATAAAGTCCGCTCGAATGTATGGGTGTGATAAACCATGCTTGCGCAAAGAATGCTCGCGCAGGGGGATGGAGCGGGCATATCGGACCGGTCATCGAACGGGAGAGGCTGCCGATCCCATTTCCCATGATCGCTCCCCTCCCGGATGTCGTGCCATCCTGGAATTCCTGGAATCAAGATCTGTTATCCTGCCGCGGCGGCGATCCCGTCACAGCTTTCGCCGCGCTCTTGGCGGTCTCTCTTGCCGCCGTGGCCGTGCTCTCCCACGCCGACTCCGCCGCGTCCATCAGACGGCCTTCCGACAGTGCGTCCGTGGTGTTCTCAACGCCTTTGGCGATGCTCTTTCCCGCATTTCTCAGCGGTTGATCCTCTTTTGCCATGTCATCCCCTCCTTTAGCGCATGACCTCAAAAAAATGATTTGCCGAATCAGACGTTTCCATACGGGCGGTTGAATATGGTAATTTTCGGCGCGCGCTGTGATGAATACACGTCCCGTGCCGCACATATATAACCACCAGTCTGTCTGCCGCGGAGAATGCGGTTTTTTGGGGTGAACGATGTCCACGGTGCCGGGAATTGTCGCAACGGTATTTATCGTGACGGTTGACAACGCGCTTCTTGCCGGGTTGCTGCTGCCGTCTGACGTCCGTCCCGAGCGGAGAAAACCGGTGCTGGCCTTCGTGGGAGCGCTTGTGGGCGGCGCGCAGGTCATCCTGGCCTCCAGTATCGACAGGCTGCTGCGCCATGTGATGTTCCGCTGGATCGCGATTGTTTCATTGGGATGGATGGGCATCCGGATGCTTGAGCCGCGCGGCATGCGCCGCGACCAAAGCTGGGAGGCAGTTCCCCGGCTTTTTTTCTTCACCGTGTGCGGGAATCTGGACAATATGATCTGGTTGGGAGCGAAGTTACGGGGGGACAGGCTCTGGCTTGTGTTGGCGACGGTGGCCGCCATTCCGTTGTTTGTGGCGGCCGCGTTGTTCCTCTCCAGTCAGGCGGAGAAGCGGCAATGGGTCCTGCCCCTGGGAGCAGGCATGATGGTGTGGGTGGCGGCTTCATTGGCGTTGGACACCCCGGCGCTGCAACGTTTTGTCGAACGTGCCGCCGGGGTGCCTCGCACCACCATTCAGGGTCTCGTGACCGCGGGCATTCTGGGAATCGGATTCGGTCTTCGCCGCTTGACCGCGCGGAAAAGGCGGTCAAGGAACTGAGGTTTATTCCAGCTCCGGTTATCTGCTTTGCGCACCGGGGGACAGGAGGGAATTCCGGGCCAACTGTGAGGGAGCGCCCCCGTTTGCGTCAAATCCCCGCAATGTTACGCCGAACCGAAAAGGAGCCGCGCGCAGTTCGTACGGTTCCAGCGGTCCTGGCCCGCAACTGGCCGAGCCGATGCCGTGCTGCGCGTAATCGATGGACAGGATGACCGCTCCCGCGTCGACCAGTTCCACGGTGTGGCGGGCGGTCGTGATTTCTCGTACGCGAAACCGTCGGGCCGCAAAGTCAAAGCGGGGGCGTCCCGACACGAGCAACCCGGTTCCCCGTTCATCGGTCAGCGCGGCCCACCTTGTGTCCGACCGGTTGCCGTACTCCTGGGGTCGGACGTACGGAGTGTACATTTGATCGACGGTGCTGTGAAATAATCCCACACGGCCCGCCTGTCTGGAATCACTGTACGTTTCGCCGGGACCGAGGCCGTACCAGGCCACTCGCTCGAATGTTCGCGGCAATTCGGCCGTCAGGCCGATGCGCGGGAGGAGCGGGGGCGTATCCCGGTGCGGTTCGCCGCTTACTTCTAAATGGATGGTTCCGTCCGCCGTGATGCGGTAGCGGTATGCGCAGATAAAGCCCCACGACCAGACGGGAGGCGCCACGCGCGTGCGAACCAGAAGATCGACGTGCCGCGCGTCCGGATCCGACTGCCACAGCACCTGATCCACGCGTTCCTGCAGCAGCGGAAAACCCGCGTGTTGCCAGTCCGCGGCGATGGGCCTGTCGTTGTCGGTGGGCGGACGCCAAAAGTCGAGCGCCGGACCGCGTTCAAGGAGCGGCTGGCCCGCGAATGAAAAAGAATGGATGCGTCCGCATAGCAGATCGAACACCAGGTCAAAATCGCCGCCCCGAATCATCAGTTGTCCGCCGTGTTCTGCACAGGACAGCGCGCCCGCCGTCGTCGTGGCGTCCGGTTCGCTGAAGGCGGCGGGCCATGTCTTTTTCCGTGCCGTTGCGGCGGTTGCGGCAGGTGGTTGGGTGAAGGCGCCCACCGGTTCAGGCAACGGGTACTGCGCCCACGCCACCTCGTGCCCCTGGCTGGCCCAGATTGTGTCCGCCGCCAGGGTGAAGGTGAGCGTCACCCACCGCTCTGCTGTGGAATCGAACGATGGCGGCAGCGCAATGGGAAGCGTCAGTTCGGCGCTGCCGCCGGCCGGGATGTGCGGCAATGGCGCCGCGCCGGATTGCGTCAGACGCCCGTCGGTCTCCAGGCGCCAGGAGAGGCGAAGATGGTCGAGCGACAGAAAGTCGAAGCGGTTCGTCACGCGAACGCGCCCCATGGCCGCATCGACCACATCCGCCTGCACGGGTTCGATCACTTTCTTGTATTCCTGGAGGCCCGGAGACGGGGAACGGTCTGGAAACAGCAGGCCGTCGGTCACAAAGTTTCCATCGTTGGGTTCATCGCCGAAATCTCCCCCGTATGCGTAGTACATCCGCCCATCCGGTGAATATTTGGGAATGCCGTGGTCAAGCCATTCCCACACAAAGCCTCCCTGCAGGCGTTTGTGCCGGTGGAACAGGTCCACATATTCCCGCAGGCCGCCGGGACCATTGCCCATGGCGTGGGCGAATTCACAGAGGATATGGGGTTTGTCCAGGCCGTTTTGGCTGCCCAGACGGTCCAGTTCCGCATGGGATGTGTACATCGTGCTGTACACATCCGCCACCTGGGCCTCGTGATCCGGTTCATAGTGCAGCAGCCGGGTCGGGTCAAGGCTGCGGATGCGTTCGGCCATCGCCTCATGATTGCGGCCGAAAGACGATTCGTTGCCAAGGGACCACAGGATGATGCAGGGGTGGTTTTTGTCCCGTTCGACCATCCGCTGTGCGCGGTCCACGTATGCATCCCGCCACTCTTCGTCATCCGTGATCCACTCGGAGTTTCCGACGGTCATGAATCCGTGGCATTCCAGGTCCGCCTCGTCGATGACGTACAGTCCGTATTCGTCGCACAGGTCGTAAAAGCGGGGGTCGTTCGGATAGTGTGAGGTGCGGACCGCGTTGATGTTGTGGCGCTTCATCAACAGCACGTCTTCCACCATGCTTTCATACGGAACAGACCGGCCGTGCAGGGGATGAAACTCATGCCGGTTGACCCCTTTGAACAGAATGTCCTTCCCGTTGACCAGCAGATTGCCATCTTTCAATTCCACACTCCGAAAGCCGACGCGCAGAGCGGTGGCCTCCAGGATATCGCCTTCCGGCGACATCAACTCCACCGAGAGATGGTACAGCGCGGGATCTTCGGCCGACCACTTTCGCGGATGGACGACGGGCATTTCCCACTCGATGCCGGACTCCATCGCGGATGCGGCAGTTTCGCGGCTGACGGGGAAGCCCGGCAGGAGACCGGCCGACGGATCCAGCAGGGTCAATCGCACGGACAAGGGACTCATCACGGCGGCATTCGCCGTTTCTCCAGCATGGACCGTGACCTGCACCTGGAGGCGGGCATCGCGACAGTCGTCGTCCAGCGGCGTTCGCACGCGGATGTCCCCGATGTGCCGGCGCGGCCGGCGCACAAGCTCCACATCGCGAAAGATGCCGCTCAGCCACCACATGTCCTGATCCTCCAGGTAACTGCCGTCCGACCACTGGTAGACCCGCACGGCCAGTGTATTGACGCCGGCGTGCAGGTGGTCCGTGACGTAAAACTCCGTAGGCAGCCGGCTTCCCTGGCTGTAGCCGACCTCCCGTCCATTCAGCCAGACGTGAAACGCGGAATCGACTCCGTCGAAGCGGAGGATCACGCAATCGTCCAGCCAGGCGTCCGGGACCACAAACCTGCGCCGGTAGGAGCCCGTCGCATTGTCCGTCGGGATGTGGGGAGGATCGACCGGGAAAGGATAGATGACGTTGGTGTAGTGTGGATAACCGTAACCGTGCATCTGCCACTGGGAGGGCACGGGGAGGTCGTCCCATGCCGAGTCGTCGAATGTTTCGGCGAAAAATCGTTCCGGCGAGTGGCCGGGATGGTCCGCATAGTGGAATTTCCACTGTCCGTTAAGCGATTGCAGCCGGTCGGAGCGGCTCCGGTCAAATGTCAGGGCCGACCGCGCATCGCTAAAGGGGATGAAGTGGGCGCGCGCCGGCAGGCGATTGCGTTGCAGCAATCGGTGATTGGCATAATCGGGCGGTTCATTTCGGGTCAAGTCAATTTCTCCTGCCTTCCCGCTGAGTATGGGAGACTGGAATCATGGGGCGATCCACTAGGGGATCGGCTGATTCCGCTTTCAATGATGATTTTGCATTCTGGACGCCAAATGGTCAAATGGAAGCGTCGTTTGGTGTGTCGTTTGGATGTTGTAACGGACTGCCGACCATGGGCTGGCGAGGAAATGCAAACGGGATGGGATGGTGGAGGAGGGGGCTGGGCTTTGCAACGGAGACCCGAAGACTGCAGGGCCGTTTTTGTCAAACCGTGCTGCGCGTATCCAGACGCCACAGGAAGGACGCAAACACCACTTCGAGTCTCGTGTAGAATATATGCTCTGGGAAGGTTGACAGCCACTCTGAGCATATTTTTTTGTGTCTGGATTTTTGCGGTGCCGCAAGTGACGCACGGCGCCGTATGATTCAAAGAGGTCGCGGGGAAAGCGGGCGGGATGGTCCGCTGCGTCCCGGATGGAGCGGGGCGGGTCGCCCGTGCAGGAATATTTATCACACGGCCCCGAGATGCGCGGGGATGGAGGGAGGACTGGGCATGGAGATGGACAGGGGTCTGGAAGAATTCACGCGCTTCATTCAAATGTTGCACGAGAAACGGATGGCAGACGGCGCGCGGCGTGTGGGTCCGGACTTGAATCCGGAAGTCGTCGCTCGGCTGCTGCGGGTGATGCGCCCGGTGATCAGGGCGATGATCGACGGGGATGCGCTGCTCTCTTTACAATCAGAACCATCGCCGCAGTTTCCCGGGTTCTATATTTCCTACGCGAACTCCCATCCCTACTATATTGTCGTCCACGCTGCGGGAGAGGATGTCGTCACACTGCGCGTGACGGTCAGCCGGCCGCCTGTGGAGTCTGTCGTATACGCGGGGCCGCTGGATGAGCAGGCCATCCGGCAGGCGCTCATCACGTCGCTCTCCGCCTGGTACAAGGCGCTGGACTGAAAAATAATAGAGCTCATCCGTTGATCTTGCGCACGTACCAACGCTGTGCGAATTGCAGCGGCGCAACGGACGAGGCCTGCACCACGTCCGACGGATGCGGAATGTCGCGCGCTGCGGGCGGAGCGGAGCGTTGTTGTTCCGGCGCTCTGTACAGACGCCCTTCGACAAAACGGTCCACCAGCGCTGGATCCAGGTGGCGCCCCCGCATCGTTGCCAGCACCGCAAGAGCTTTTTCTTCACCCA
>JAKACR010000150.1 GCA_021821225.1 Bacillota bacterium
CTGCGCCATCCCCGCCCACGCCACGGCAAACAGCCGCGCATCCGCGGCGGTTGCGGCATACGCGTCGAATGCCGTCGCCGCCGTCGCGCCGATCGAACAGTGATCAGGATGTCCGCCGAGCACGTGATGGAAAGTGATCACGACAGCGGGGCAAAAAAGCCGCATGTGGTCTAGCACCTTCGCGGCCAGGACGGAAGGATCAACAATCTCCAAAGTCTTGTCGCGCAAGGATAGAAACCACAGATCCTTGATGCCGAGCGCGCGGCACGCATCGCGCAGTTCCGCCTCGCGCAGCATCGGAAGCGTTTCGCGCGTAGCGGTTGGCGGCACCCCCATGCGCCTTCCCATCTCCCCGCGGGTCGCGCACACGAGACCCACCTCATGTCCTTCGGCCGCGGCCCTGGCGAGCGCGCCGCCGCAAATGAATGTCTCGTCGTCGGGATGGGCAAATACAGCAAGCACTCTCGCCACAAAACCCGCTCCTTTCAGCGGACGTGATCCCGATCTCGGGAGACGGGACCGCCCAAAATTCCGGCAGGCCCACAGAGAGCCGATCCCGCATCTTAAGGCGCCTGTTCAAAAAGAGGACAGAGTTGACCCACGCAGTGCGATGGGACATGGGAAAAGGTCCTCTTTGCAGGCGCAATGGTCCCACATGTAGTGTCCGAGGCTCTAATCGGACACTACATGCACTGTAACACGCCTGCCGGAATTAGGTTTATCCCATGTCCCTGAGCGTACGTTTTTGGTACGTGAGGGAGCATTTCTGGTGATGACGCTGCAATGCGCCGGGGAGTTCTGCCCCCTTTTTGAACCACCTCTGTAAGCGCCGTCACACCGCGAGCGGGTCCAGGCTGACCTCCACAGTCCTCGCCAGGCGTTGCGCATCGTCGAAGCCTGTACAGACGACGATTCTGCGGTCGAGGGACATGTGCGTAAGCGCGTCCACCTGGATCAGTCCGCCGTCAACGCGCAAAAACAGCCTGTAGGGGCCATCTCCGCGCACAAACGCACCCTCCAGCCGTCCGCCGCCGTTTCTCCAGTATGCCCCTGGATTCACCTCCAGGTGAATGTAGACACGGTTTCCGCGCCAACCTTCCAGGGCATCCGACACCACCTTCGCATTGAGCGGGCCCATCTTCCGGCCTCCCTGTGTTGAAAGTGTCTACTGACAACCGCCGTCTTCTTCCAGCCACCATTGCCCCCTTTGCTCCTGCTCAGACACCGCTGCGCAAAACTCGCGACGAGCAAAGGAGGTAATGGCGGCCCAACGAACCTGTAGACTGCCCTGCACGCAACTCGCCGGGCAACACTTTCAGCCCGCCGAGGAAGTCGCGCTCTTGGGCGGACTGGATGAGCTTGCGGCGGTCTTCGTCTGAGCAGGCGTCTGATTCGTGCTCACGCTCTTTTCCGCAGATTGCGACTGCCCAACGAAACGGATCGGTCCATTTCCATAATGCAGCCACATGTCTTGCGCCAGCAGCGAGCCAGCCAACTTATGCCCGGCGGCGTTCGGATGCCAGCCGCCGTATTCGAACGGCGCGTAGCTCAAGTGGTGTTGCGTGAGGTACGCCTTCATTTGATTGAACACATCGAACACCACGACATTGGGACTGTTGAACGAATCAGCCACGTACACCTCGCTGTTTACGTACTTCGGCTCCAGCGTGAGATATTGTGTGTAAGACGCCTTCGTAACCGGAGGAGTGACAAGCAGCACAACCGCCTGGTGGCGCAACGCTTTTGCGATTTCATGATGGATCGTCGAGTCAAATGTGGCGAAAGGCGTCTTCGGATAGCAATCGTTGAGCAGCCCCCAGGAAATCACGACGACCTGCGGCTTGATGGTGTCAAGCCAACTGGTGTACCGCCCCTTGTACAGAGTGATATTCAACTGCGTGCTGTTGGCCCCGATGATCGCTTTATTATTGAAGATGTAATTGCGCTTTGCTCTTTGCGACAGCGTGACAAACGCGCGCTTCAAATATCCGCCGCCGTGAGGATCGACCCAGCCGTACGCCACGGACCCGCCGATCGCCATCACCCGCTCGCTCGGCGGCGCCGCTCGCGGTACAGAACGCTTCACTTCACCGGCATTTGAAACCTGAACAGGCTTCTTGTTTGCGGCATGCCAACCCACGTCGCCAGCCAAAATGCCCAAGACGCAGATTGCAGCCATCCCCGCCAGCCTGATCGCTCGTTTCACGGATTCCCCTCCCGGCCGGGAACCAAAATCAGTTCGCCCTTATGTCAGATTTGTACAGAGTATACCCTCAGAGTCTTGAAGTTACCTTATGATGACCTCGCTCACCAGGAATTTTACGCTTTGTTTTATTTAGAGATTGTTCGAAAAGTGGGCAGAACTCCCCGGCGCATTGCCGCGTCATCGCCAGAAATGCTCCCTCACGTACCCGAAAACGTACGCTCAGTCCACATTTCTGGCTGCTTCCTTGCACTGCGTGGTTCTTACCTACCCACTTTTTGAACAGGCTCATTTAGAGAAGAAACCGCACATTGGTTTGTCTCCTCAAATATGATAAAGTTTTCGAGGGAATCTGCAAAGATATGTTGCTGGAGTGATCCGGATTGAACCTGCTCATTGCTGGCGGAGATGGTTTCTGCGGTTGGCCCACCGCACTCTATCTTTCCGCCAAAGGCCACGATGTGGCGATTGTCGACAACCTCTCCAGGCGCAGATGGGATGAAGAACTGGGGACCCAGTCCCTGAACCCGCTTGCCGATCTAAATACCCGGCTTATCCGCTGGAAAATTCTCTCAGGACGAGAGTTGCCTTTTTATAAAGGCGACATGCAGGACTATGGATTTGTGCGCCGCGTCCTGTCCGAGGTGCGGCCGGACGCGATCGTGCACTACGCCGAACAGCGGTCCGCGCCCTACTCGATGATCGACCGCGAACACGCCGTTTTCACGCAGGTGAACAATGTGATCGGCACGCTCAACCTGCTGTTCGCCATCAAAGAGACCGCGCCTGATGCGCATTTGATCAAATTGGGAACAATGGGCGAGTACGGCACGCCCAATATCGATATTGAGGAAGGCTACATCCGCATCGCGCACAACGGCCGCGAGGATGTGCTTCCCTATCCAAAACAGCCGTTCTCCTTCTACCATTTGAGCAAGGTGCACGACAGCCACAACATCATGTTCGCGTGCAAGGTATGGGGCCTGCGCGCAACAGACCTGAATCAGGGTGTGGTGTACGGCGTCTCCACGGACGAGACGGTCTCCCACCCCGAATTGCTGAACCGATATGATTACGACCACGTGTTCGGCACGGTGCTCAACCGTTTCTGCGCGCAGGCCGCGATTGGCCATCCTTTGACCGTCTATGGTGAAGGCGGCCAGACGCGCGGCTTTCTCGATATTCGCGACACAATCCGCTGCATTGAGCTGGCCGCGCTCCATCCCGCGGACCGTGGAGAGTTCCGCGTGTTCAACCAGTTCACCGAGCAGTTTTCCGTCCTGCAACTCGCGCAACGCGTCGCGGCGGTTGCAAGGGAGGATGGACTCGCGGCCGAGGTCATCCATATCCCGGATCCGCGCGTCGAAAAGGAACGCCATTACTATAACGCGGCACACACCCGGTTGATTGATCTCGGGCTGGTTCCCCATCTTCTCTCGGATGAACTGATACGGAACCTGCTTCACAGCGCCGTGGAACACCGGAAGCGCATCCGGCCCGAGACCTTCATGCCGACCGTTTCCTGGCGCTGATCGCTCCCGCTCGAATGGTCACAGATCCTTCAGACAGGGGTTTCAGCCATGCGCATCGCATTTGTCACGGAAACGTTCCTCCCGTCGATCGACGGCATCACGACCCGCCTGCAGGCCACGATCAACCACCTGCTGGCCGCGGGTCACGAGGTGGCCGTCGCCGCCCCGTCAGGCAGCGTCCTCTCCTATCGCGGAGTGGAGGTTTTCAGCGTCCCCGGTGTTCCCTACTGGTTCTATCCGGAGCGGAAATTTTGCCTGCCCGCTTTCGGACTCAGGCGCTTTCTCGCCCGCTTTCAACCGGACATCGTGCATGTGGTCAACCCGGTCGCGCTTGGACTGAGCGGCATCTATCACGCCAGGCGCATGCGCCTGCCGCTGGTTGCCTCCTTTCACACCAATCTCGCCGCATACGCCAAATTGTACCGCGTGCCCTTCCTCTCGCCCGTCAGTTGGTTCGTGCTGCGTCACGCGCACAACAGAGCGCACCTCAACCTCGCCACGTCGGCCGCCATGGTGGCCGAACTCTCGGCGCGCGGCTTTCATAACCTCGCACTGTGGCCGCGTGGCGTCGATACCGCGCGCTTTGCCGCGGCGACTCCTTGCGCGCCGCTGCGCGACCGCTTGACGGGAGGCCGTCCACACCATCTGTCCCTCCTGTACGTGGGTCGCCTCGCTCCGGAAAAACGACTCGATACACTCCGGTCCTTGCTGGAACAAATGCCGGACACGTCGCTCGCGTTTGTCGGCGACGGACCGGAGCGGAACCGTCTGGAAACAGCTTTCGCCGGATTGTCCGCCGTGTTCACCGGTTATCTGCAGGGTGCCGAACTGAGCGCCGCATACGCCTCCGCGGACGCGTTCGTGTTCCCGTCGACCACGGAGACACTCGGTCTGGTCCTGCTGGAAGCGATGACGGCCGGGTTGCCGATCATCGCCGCGCGCAGCAAACCGACCATGGAATTGCTCGGGAAGGACAACGAACTGCTGTTTGATCCCGATCAGCCGGCCTCTCTGTACGACAGCGTGCGTGCGCTGCGCGACAACCGCGCCGGTGAAAAGGTGAAAGCCGCGCGACGGAGCAAAGAGATGGCCGCCCTGGATTGGCGCGCGGCCACGGACGGACTACTCGACCACTATGCGCAGGTGCTCGCGCAGATGGCCCACATCCCGTCCCGCCGGAAAAAGTCGCTCGCGAGACGGCTGGAACAGCCATGAACCTCAAGTACCTTCAGACATTCATCACAGTATGCGAACTGGAGAGCTTTACGGCCGCCGCCGCCGCGCTCGGTCTGACCCAGCCGGGCATCAGCAAGCAGATTCAAAAATTAGAACAAACGCTTGGCGTCACCCTGCTGGAACGTGATGCGAACAGCGTGCGCTTTACAGACGCCGGCCGGCGCATCTATCTGCTCGGCAAGCAGATGCTGGCTACATGGCAGGAAATGGACGACATCCGCCACACCCGCGCGGGCGCCCTTTCCGGACGATTGCGAATCGGCGCCAGCACAATCCCCGCTTCTCATCTGCTTCCCTCCGTGCTGGCCACTCTGCACGAACGGCATCCCCTCATCGAATTGAGCGTTACGGTGCGCGACTCGGAAGAAATTGTGGAGTTGATCCATCACGGCGCACTGGATGTCGGCATGGTGGGCATGGAGCCGTCGCACGGCGATCTCTGGCGCGCCGTCTGCGGTTACGACCAGCTCGTGCTGATCGGTCCCCCGGCCGTCGCAAAAGACGAGCGCAAAACAGACTGGACCTGGGAAGAAATTCCTCTCATCCTGCGCGAGAGCGGATCGGGCACGCGCGCGGCCGCGTTGCGCGCCCTGCGGGAACAGGGTGTCGGCAGCACCCGTCTGACGCTGCTGGGGGAAGTCGACGATACCAACGCAATCGTCGCGCTGGTGAAAAACGGCGTCGGATTTGCGATCGTATCGGAGCTTGCCGTGCGCGACGATATCGCGTCACACGCCGTATCTCCCATCAAACAGCTTGAAGTGAAACGCCCCTTCTATCTGGCGTGCAAAACGGACGCGCGCGAACGCCCTCTCGTCAAGGCATTCCTCGCCGCGGCAACCCAACGCGGAAAAATTTGATCGCTGACGGCCATCTCCCCCGGTGTTACCATTAGACAGGACGGACAAGCTGTCAATCGCCCACAGGGGCAGTTTCCTGTCTGTCGGTTCACCACGAATCCTGCATCCGGGGAGGACAACCAATGGCATCGATGCAACATGCTTCACACAAGCATCCGACAAAGAGGGCGTTCATAACCGCCGTCGCACTTGCGGCGGCAATCGGCGCAGGACCTCCAGTCGCCGCGCTCGCCGCGCAGGGCGGACAAGCTGTCGTGTCGCATGCCGCGTATCTCAAGACATCCGCGCGGCTCGGCTGGAACAATCTGATCACGCTCGTTCCCGCAGGCACCGATATGAGCATCCTTCCAGGCGGCAGCGCATACTGGCTGCACGTCCGGCTGCCCGACGGAAAGACTGGCTACATCACGGCGGACCGGTACTACGTCCAGGTGCAACCGACGACCGCAGTCCTCCGGTCCGCACCGCCCACCGTGCGGCAGGCGACGTCATCTGCCGCAGGCAGCGCAATCATGCAGCGCGCGGCGTATCTGAAAACATCGCCGCAACTCGGATGGAACAACCTGATTTCTCTTGTGCCCGCGGGCACGCAGATGCAACTGCTGTCCGGCGGCAACGCATTCTGGCTGCATGTCCGGCTCCCGAACGGAAAGTCCGGCTATATCACCGGGAACCCGACCTACGTCAAAGTCACCGCAAAGACACCGGGCACACCGCAGAGTGCCTCTCCAAGCGCGTCTCAGGCGGCTTCCGGCGCCGGAAGTCAAAGCTCTGCCCCGAGTAGAGCAAACCTGTCCCAGGCGCCGTCAAGCGGCTTCTCTCCCCCCCCCGGCGTACATCTGGACCCGTCAATCACGCCCGTCGCCGGAACAAGCGCAAGCCCGCAAGCCAAATTCCAGGCTGTTTTGCAGATTGCGCAAAGCAAACTCGGCACGCCGTACATCTGGGGACACAACGAAGACCGGGGACAATACGGCTTTGACTGTTCGAACTACGTCGAATACGTCTTTCACCACGCACTCGGCTATCTTTTCTCCACG
>JAKACR010000151.1 GCA_021821225.1 Bacillota bacterium
CGGGAAATACTTCTTGACCCCGCGCAGTTCAAGCAGTGGCGTCCCTATTCCAGCAGCCGTTTCCGGCATGGTCTGCTCGCACACCGAACTCATCCGGAGTTCACTCCCGTTTCACGAATCACCCGCGCCAACGCTCCGCACGCTCAGGCCAACAGGCAGCGAACGAGGCGGCCTGGCCGCAGCTTGCGCAACTCAGGCGGCCGCTCCCGACACTCCGGCCGCACCAGCGCACAGCGATCTGCGAAGCGGCAGCCCTGCGGAAAATGCGCGGCATCCGGCACCGTTCCCGGTATAAAACGGAGATGGCCGTCCCCTTCCCCGATCGCGAGCGTCGATTCCAGCAAAGCCCGGGTGTACGGATGCAACGGTTCATCGAACACGTCGTCCGCCGGTCCCGACTCCACGATCTGTCCCGCGTACATCACGGCGACATCGTCGGCCATCTCCGCCACAACGCCGAGATCGTGCGTCACCAGAACGATCGCCATGCCGGTCTCTTTCTGCACTGCACGCATCAGATCAAGCACCTGCGCCTGAATCGTGACATCGAGCGCCGTTGTCGGCTCATCCGCGATCAACAGTTTCGGCCGACAGGCCAAGGCCATCGCGATCATGACGCGCTGCCGCATGCCCCCCGACAATTGATGGGGATATCCGCGCACCATCTCATCCGCACGCGGCATCCCCATGCCAAAAAGCAGATCCACCGCCTGAGCGCGCGCCTTGCGTCTGGACATCCGGCGGTGCCGCACGAGCACTTCACCAATCTGGTCGCCAATTTTCATTGTGGGATTCAAGGCCGACAGCGGCTCCTGAAAAATCATCCCGATCTCGTCTCCACGCACATCGGACATCCGGCGTTCCGGAAGATGCAGCAGATCCCGTCCGTCCAGCAGGATCTCGCCGTCCACGATCCGGCCGAGCGGCCCCTGAATCAGGCGCATGCAAGAAAGTGCGGCCACACTCTTCCCGCTTCCCGATTCCCCGACGATGCACAGCACACGTCCCCGCCCCACCGTCAGATCGAGTCCGTCAACGGCCTTCACCGTGCCCTGTCCGTTGACAAAATACGTTTTCAAATTGCGGACCCGCAGCAGCGCCTCGGACACGTTGCACCCCCGGAATTCTGTATCCGGTTCACGCATGGCAAAAAAACGCCCCCACAGCTTGTATGAGCGTTTCGGACAACCTTTATACGCACCATGATAGAGGAACGGTTGGAAAAGTCAACCTAATTTCAGGAAGCAGACATAAAATGCTTAACAATGACCATTTCATCAGTTTTATTTTAATGTCATAGAGGGGAACGATCGGATCAGAAAATGGCGGCCGTTTAAGACGGCCGCCATTGGCGTGGATATTTCAAAGCAATTGAGCACGTTCACCCGCGGATAACTCAGAACAAGAGCCTGTTCAAAAAATTTCCGCTCAGGGAACGGGCTGTTTATCAAGCATGACATCAAGCAGCGAGATGCCGTTTAACGTCTGCTCGATCTTTTCATTCAATTGCGCCCAGACATTGCGCGTATGGCAGTACGACGCCCGCGCGCAAAACTCCTCTGGAGAAGCGTAGTCATCACTGACACACCCCATCGGCGCAAGCGATCCCTCAAGAATGCGGACGATGCGCCCCATGGGAATCTGATCCGGGCGCTGCGCCAGAAGATAGCCGCCCGTGGCGCCGCGCACGCTCACGACAAGGCCCTCGCGCCGCAAACTGCCGAAAATCTGGTCTAAGAACGCCTCTGGAATGTCTTCCAATTCCGCGATTTCGCGCAACGGCACCGGCCGCTCGCCGGAGCCGGATTGCTCCGCCAGCGTCACGAGCGCCCGCAGGCCGTACTCCGTCCGCTTCGACACCTTCACGGTGGATTTCCCTCCCCGCAGCCTGATGCCCGGGAGACGCTGTCACATGTCTCCGCAATATCTGGGATCAGCCGATCGAACCTTCCATTTCGAACTTGATCAGCCGATTCATTTCAACCGCGTATTCCATCGGCAGTTCGCGTGTGAACGGTTCGATGAACCCCATCACGATCATGCGCGTCGCATCTTCTTCCGATATGCCGCGACTCATGAGATAAAACAGTTGATCCTCGCTGACCTTGGAGACCGTGGCCTCGTGTTCCAGCGTAACAGTGTCATTCTCGATTTCATTGAAAGGAATCGTGTCGGAAGTCGAGTGCTCATCCAGGATCAGCGTGTCGCACTTGATGTTTGACTTGGCATGCGTCGCCTCCGGCGAAAAATGTGACAGCCCGCGGTAGGTCGTCTTCCCGCCGTGCTTGCTGATGGACTTGGAGATGATCGTCGACGTGCAATCCGGCGCGGCGTGCACCATCTTCGCTCCCGCGTCCTGGTGCTGGCCCGCGCCCGCCACCGCAATGGACAACACAGTCCCTTTCGCGCGCGGGCCGAGCATGTACACCGACGGATACTTCATCGTCAGTTTTGAACCGATGTTGCCGTCGATCCACTCCATCGTCGCGTCTTCGTACGCCACCGCCCGCTTGGTCACAAGATTGTAGATGTTGGGCGCCCAATTCTGGATCGTCGTGTAGCGCACGCGCGCACGGTCTTTCACGATGATCTCCACCACCGCGCTGTGCAGGGAATTGGTGCTGTAGATCGGCGCTGTGCAGCCTTCCACGTAGTGCACAAAACTGTCGTCGTCCGCAATGATGAGCGTGCGCTCAAACTGCCCCATGTTTTCCGAGTTGATGCGGAAATACGCCTGCAAGGGCACCTCGCAACGCACGCCGGGCGGAACGTAGATGAAACTCCCGCCGCTCCACACGGCCGAATTGAGCGCGGCAAACTTGTTGTCCTCCGGCGGGATGACGGTGCCGAAATACTGCCGGAAGAGCTCCGGGTATTCGCGCAGCGCGGTATCTGTATCAGTGAAGAGCACACCAAGTTTTTGCAGGTCTTCCTGCATCGAGTGGTACACGACTTCCGATTCATACTGTGCGGACACGCCCGCCAGAAACTTGCGCTCCGCTTCCGGAATGCCGAGGCGGTCAAACGTGTTCTTGATCTCCTCGGGCACTTCTTCCCACGTTTTCCCCTGTCGCTCTGTCGGTTTCACGTAGTACGTGATGTTGTCGAAATCCAGTTCGCCCAGGTCGCCGCCCCAGGCAGGCATCGGCTTGGCGTTGAAGGTCTCCAGTGAACGCAAGCGGAAATCGGTCATCCACCCAGGCTCGTTTTTCATTTCGGAAATCTGCTCCACCACCTTGCGGCTCAACCCTTTGGAGAAACGCACCACGGATACGTCGCGGTCGACAAAACCGTACTGGTATTCGGCAAGCTCAGGAACCTGCTGACTCATCGACTTTCCCTCCTTTGTCCGTCTGTACGCGTTCGAGCGCGTTCCACGCAAGCGTCGCGCACTTGATGCGCGCCGGAAACTTTGCAACGCCCGAGAGCGCCTCCAGTTCCCCCAGCTCGTCATAGTCGGCTTCGGCGCCCCGCATCATCTTGCGAAACTCGCGCGACAGCTCGATCGCCTTGGCGACCGGCTGTCCCTTGACCGCTTCCGTCATCATGGAGGCTGAGGCCATGCTGATGCTGCACCCCGTGCCGCTGAAGCGGACATCGTCGACGACTCCGTCCCGGACAACCAGTTGCAGCGTGATTTCATCGCCGCACGTCGGATTCTTCAGGTCGATCGTCAAGTCGGCCTCGTCGAGCCGCCCCTGATTGCGGGGGTGCGTGTAATGATCCATGATGACCTGGCGATAGAGATCATCCAATTGCATGGCTGAAAAACTCCTTCACTTTTTCCAGGGCGCCGACCAGCGTATCGACATCCTGCTCCGTGTTGTACACATAGAAGCTCGCCCGGGCCGTCGCCGTCGCGTGAAGAGCGTGCATCAGCGGCTGCGCGCAGTGATGTCCGGCGCGGATCGCCACTCCCTCGGCGTCAAGCACCGTCGCAACATCGTGCGGATGCACCCTGCCCAGATTGAACGTCGCGAGGGCGCCGCGCGGAGCGGGCGGCCCGTACAAGGTGACATCTGGAACCTGCGCCAGCCGTTTGAGCGCGTACGCCGTGAGGTGCGCATCCTGCCTGTGGATCTCCTCCATGCCGATATCTTGCAGGTAGTCGATCGCCGCCGCCAGTCCGATCGCCCCGGCGATGATGGGCGTCCCGCCCTCAAAGCGCGCCGGGACATCCTTCCATGTCGCCGTGTACAATTCGACCACTTCAATCATCTCGCCGCCGAAATGCACCGGCTCCATCTCTTCCAGGGCGGCGCGCTTGCCGTACAGCACCCCGATACCAGTCGGCGCCATCATCTTGTGCCCCGAAAAGGCGTAGAAATCGCAGTCCAGGTCCGTCACGTCCACCGGCATGTGCGGCGCCGCCTGGGCGCCGTCGATCACCATCACGGCGCCGTGCCGGTGAGCGATGTTCGCGACCTCTTTGACGGGATTGATCGTGCCGAGCACATTGGACACGTGCGTCATCGCCACGAGTCTTGTGTCCGGGCCGATCGTCCGTTCGATGTCCTCCAGGCGCAGCGTCCCGTCCTCCTGCATGGGAATGTACTTCAGCGTCGCTCCCGTCGCTTTGGCGACCTGTTGCCAGGGAATCAGGTTGCTGTGGTGTTCCATCGGCGTGAGCACGATCTCGTCACCGGGTTGCAACTTGTGCCGCGCATAGCCGGCTGCGACCATGTTCAACCCTTCCGTCGTGCCGCGGGTGAAGACGATATTTTCTTCCGACGGCGCATGAATGAACCCCGCCACTTTCATCCGCGCCGCTTCATAGGCGTCGGTAGCCTTCGCCGCCAGCGTATGCACGCCGCGGTGCACGTTTGCGTTGTACTCCCGGTAATAACGGGAAACCGCGTCGAGCACCTGGCGGGGTTTTTGCGCCGTTGCCGCACTGTCGAGGTACACCAGCGGCTTGCCATTCACTCTTTGTTCCAGTATGGGAAAGTCGCGCCGGATCAGCGAAGGGTCCATATCACGCCATCTTCCTTTCCACAACCTTCTCCATCGCAGCACGCACGGCATCGACGGGCAACTCGGCCAACACGGGATCAATGAATCCCCACACGATCATCCGCTTGGCTTCGCGTTCGGAAATGCCCCGCGACATCAAATAGAATAGTTGGTCGGGATTAATCTGCCCCACCGACGCCGCATGGCCGCATTTCACATCATTTTCGTCGATCAACAGCATCGGGATCGCGGCTGCCCTGCTTTTTGGACTGAGCATCAGCAGCTTTTCTGTCTGCGCGCCGTTGGCGCCATGCGCGTCTTTTTTAATCATCGTAAGGCCGCGATAAACCGCGTCCGCCCGGCCCTGAACAACGCCACGCACGTTGATGTCGCTGTCCGTGTCGCGTCCCACATGGACCATCCGCGCAGTCAGGTCGAGGTGGGCGCGTCCCGCCCCGAGAGCGATGGCGTGGCCGCTGCTGCGGCCGCCGTCGCCTTCGAGCACGGAGCCGAACTCCACAATGCCAAACCCTTCACCCGTCTCCCCTGCCACCCAGTCCATTTCCCCCGCCGCATCGACCATCGCACGTCGCACGGCCAGGCTGGTCACGCGAGGCGAGAAGTCCTGCACGGTACCCAGCTTGACCTTCGCGTTGCGCCCGACGACCACCTCGGAAACCGCCACGCACAACTCATCCGAAAGGTCCTGCGGCGCGACATACGCATCGAGGAGGGTGAGCTGACTGTCCGCTTCAGCCACGATCAGATTGCGCGGGAACGTCCCGTGGCCGGCGGTTGTCGTCACCGACACCAGTTGCAGCGGCTGCTTTACACGCACCCCTTCTGGCACGAAGACAAACGCCCCGTCGCGCCACAGCGCCGCTCCCAGAGCGAGCAGCCTGTCCGCGTCCGCTTCAACCACACGCCCCAGATGACGAGTCAATGCGGCGTGTTCGCGCACCGCCCTGCGCAGATTGGAAAAAATCACGCCCTGCTCCGCCAGCGCGGCAAGCCCGCGCTCAAACACCACATGCCCATCCGCAATCACGAGCAGCGGATGCGTCTGGTTTTCACCGAGAAACGGTTCGGCCAGGCGGCGCCATTCGCCCGGCTGAGCGGTCGGTTCCACGCGGTAGGCCGCGAGATTGCGCCGCGAGACATCACTGCGCTCATAATGCGGCGCGGGCAGTTCCTCGCTTTGCAAAGCCGCTTGGACGCGCTTTGCAACAACATCCTCGGCATCGCCGGCCGCCGCGAAGTAGGCGCGCACCTGCCCGGCAAATATCGATACATCCTGCGTCACGTTCATGTCTCTTCCCCCTACGCTCCCGCGCCGACCGTCTCGTCCGCGATGCCCAGTTCTTCTTTCAGCCAGTCGTATCCGCGCGCTTCAAGCTGCTCCGCCAGTTCCCGCCCGCCGGAACGCACGATTCTGCCCTGCATCATGACATGGACAAAATCCGGGTGAATGTATTGCAGCAGGCGCTGATAGTGTGTGATGATCAGCGCGCCGAATTCCGGTTTGCGCAGGCTGTTGACGCCGTCCGCCACGATGCGCAGGGCGTCGATGTCCAACCCTGAATCGATCTCGTCGAGAATCGCGATGCGCGGTTCGAGAATCGTCATCTGGAGAATCTCGTTGCGTTTTTTCTCGCCGCCGGAAAACCCTTCGTTGAGGTAGCGTTCGGAAAACGATTCGTCCATGTTAAGAGACTTCATCTTCGCCGTGAGCTCGCGGTGAAACTTGAGCACAGGCACCTCATTGCCCTCGCCCCGGCGCGCGTTCAGCGCGACGCGCATAAAATTCGCGTTTGAAACGCCAGACACTTCGCTCGGGTACTGCATGGCGAGAAAAAGTCCCCTGCGGGCCCGCTCATCCACATCCATCGCGAACAGATCCTCACCGTCAAGCGACG
>JAKACR010000152.1 GCA_021821225.1 Bacillota bacterium
TTGGACCGATGCACGGACCTGATCCCTCCTGAAGGACAAGGACATTGAAAACCGATGTCGAAAATTACACTGAAAGAGGTTGTTTTTTCCGAGAAGGCCAAACGCATCAGCGAGGAGGCCAAACGCATCAGCGAGGAGGCCAAACGCATCAGCCCGCAATCATTTCGCGAAACCGACCTGTATCCGCCTGTGAAGCGCTATCTTGAGTACCAAGGGTACACGGTGCGCGGCGAAGTGCGCGACTGTGACGTGGTCGCGTGCAAAGCCGACCACGTCATCGTGGTCGAACTAAAACGCGCGTTGACGACATTGCTGCTCATTCAGGCGGTCGACCGCCAATCCGTCGCCGACGCCGTCTACGTCGCGGTGCCGCGGCCCATACGCGCGAACGACACTCACTGGCGCGGTATTCGGCGCCTGTTGCAGCGACTCGAACTCGGACTCCTGTTCGTAAGTGAAAAATCCGGAGATCACGCCGTGATCCTCGTGCAGCAGCCCGTCGCTCCAGCGTCCCGCGCGGCCGGTAAAAAAGCGAAGCGCGCCCGGACCGCCCTGCTTGAGGAATTTCACGGTCGATCGAGCGACCACAATTCCGGGGGCAGTTCGGGGCGTCCGCTGGTCACCGCGTACCGCGAGCGTGCGGTGCGCATCGCCCGCGTGCTGCGGCAGCACGGTCCACAGAGCACACGGCAATTGCGCGCGGCATTCGGAACCGGAAAGCAGACCACATCCATTCTTTACCGCAATGTGTACGATTGGTTCGCTCCCGTCGCCCGCGGTGTCTACGGTCTGACAGACAAGGGACGGGCCGATCTGGAACAGTTCCATTTTATTACGGATGGCCGTACATCCGATCCGTCCGGCTAACACAGCCCCCACTTCATCAATACTGCCGCACGGGATCAATCCGGTTCGGCAGAGGCTCGCCAGCGCGATACGCGCGGTAGTTTGCCAGAAACACGTCGAACGCCCGCAAAAAATACGCCGGGCTGGCGCCGGACGTGTGAGGCGAAATGATCACGTTCGGCATGCCCCACAGCGGACTGTCGGCAGGCAGCGGTTCTTTGTGGAAAACATCGAGCCCCGCCCCGGCGATCTCCCCGCTTTGTAGCGCCGCGATCAGCGCAGGTTCGTCGACCACGTCGCCGCGGCCAAAGCTGAGCAGGTAGGCGGACCGTTTCATCGCGGACAGCTCGCGCGCGCCGATCAGATGTCGCGTATCGGGTGTCAGCGGCGTCAAAATCAGCACAAAATCGGCTGTGGCCAGCACCTTGTGCAAACGCTCCAACCCGACGACCTCATCAAAATATTCCATCTGGCGCGGCGTTTTTCTCACACCGACGACGGACATATCGAACGCCTTCGCTTTTCTGGCCGCCTCTTGGGCAACGCGGCCCGCCCCCACAATTGCGAGTGTGCTCCCGGGCAGTTCCGCAAACGGATAGTGCCTGTCCCAGAGGGCATGTTGCTGATTGCGCACCATAACGTGCAGTCCCCGCGTGAAGGAAAGCATCATGCCAAAGATGTTTTCGGCCATTTGTGGACCATGAATTCCGCTAGAATTGCTGATTTGGATATTTCTCTCCCGAATCAGGTCAAAGGGAAGCTGATCGACCCCCGCGCTCAGCGCGTGAAACCAGCGGACGCGCTTCGCGGCGCGGATGCGCTCTGCGGTGAACAGCGTCTCAAAGCCGACGATAATCTCCGCCTGTGCCAGCGCTTCGGCCGCCCGCAGATCGTCGAAACCTGACAGCAGAACTATTTCTTCGGAAACATGCCGGCTGACCCTATCCTTGTACTGGTCGCCCACAGCCTGCAGGAACAGGATCATGTAAGATATCCCCCTGTCATATAAAATATCCCTTCGCTTGAGGTAAACCATCTCTCCTGTCATGATAATGTGAAATACTTGTTCGTACAATATCAGACTATCATCAGCTCGTCGCGAACAGTTGCGGGTCAATCCGTTCCATGAGCGGCGTCAACGACCGGGTGTAAAACGCGCACAGTTCATGCAGGGCGCGCGTGCAGATCATGTACAGCAGACGGCGGTCCTGTTCGCCCGGATAGCGGTCCGCGCCGGCGTCCGGGATGATGATGGCGTCAAACTCCAGACCTTTTGCCAAATAGGACGGAATGACGACGACGCCCGCGGGATACACGTTCGTTCCCTCCGTGACGTGCACAGCGTCAAAGTGTCCACAGGACAATTCCATCAACGAACGGCATTCGTCAGACGTCTTGCCGATCACCGCGATCGACCGGGCGCCTTCGGTCAGCAGCCGGGCCAGTTCCGCGTCAAGAGCAGCCAGTCGCTGCCGTTCGTCGGCCACGCGGATGATGCGCGGCAGACGGCCGTCGCGCTGCAGCCACTCTCCCCCGTCCCCCGCCGCGAGAAGAGCGTGGCCGAAGGCGGCGAGCTGGCGCGTTTGGCGGTAGCTTTTGTTGAGCGTCGTCGTGTGTAGCTCGCCGGACGGGAAAACGGCGGAGAGCGTCTGCGGCAGTCCTGGATAGGCATTGTCGAATGCCTGGTTGACATCCCCCACAACGGTGAACCGAGCTCTCGGAAACAGTGTGCGAAATACCTCCCATTCGCACGGAGAATAATCCTGCGCCTCGTCCACGATCACGTATTTTATGTCGCCGCGAATCACAGCTCCGGACATCGCCGTGCACAACAGCATAGCCGGGGCCAGATCTTCACGCGGCCAGCGTCCGGAAGCCAGCCGGTCTGCGCTAATGCGGCATATCTGCGGCCAATCTCCCGTCATCCCGACCTTTTTGGCCAGACGCGCAAACAGCTCGCAATCCTCATACAGAAGGCGATACAGAACGGCCGCATTGAAACAGGGCAGACGGGAAGCCTGGCGGCGCAGTTCGGCGATCTCTCCGCCGGCGCGCTCAAGGGCCATCCGTCGTATTTCGCCGGGCGTACCCACGTAGTGCGGACGGCACTCCAGTTCTTCGGCGATGTCCCGGACGCGCTGACGGCGACGCTCCTCCAGAATGTCTTTCAGCGCTCGGCGCACCTGGTCGATCCGTCCCTCCAACAAAAGAGAGGCGCGCCCTGATGTAAACACATCCTTGAGCGTCTTTCCCTCGATCACCACTTCCCCATCGTGGATGAGATCCGCAAAGGGCATGAACCCGCTGTTGAGATGGTCGGCGTATGCCGCGATCACTTTCGCGAATTTTATGCCGCTTTTTTCCCTGATGGCCTCCCTGCGCCCGGTGCGCTGCCCCTCATCCCCGTCGCCGAGCAGCATGTCCATCCGGGAGGCCGTCGTTTCTGCCCGCAGGCGCGAACCGAGGAGTTTGTGGACCCATTCAAGAAATGTGGATTGTGCGACGTCTTCTTCTCCCAATTCCGGCAGGACGCGCGAGATGTAGTCGCGAAACAGGTCGTTGGGAGAGAAAACGAGGATCTGATCCCGGCGGATGCGCCCTCTGTTCCGGTAGAGCAAGTAGGCGACCCGCTGCATCGCGACGGACGACTTCCCGCTTCCCGCGACTCCTTGCACAACGAACATCCGGTGGTCCGCATCGCGGATCACGAGATTCTGTTCCCGCTGGATCGTCGCCACGATCGGACGCATGCGTTCCCCGCCGCTGTCGGCCAGCATCTCGCACAGCACATCGTCCCCGATTGCGAGTTCCGTATCAAACATGCTTTTCAGTTCGCCGTCCCTGATGATGAACTGGCGTTTTGCGAGAATGTCGGCCTCCACCAGCCCTAGCGGCGACACGTAGGTCGCGCGCCCCAGACGGTCTTCGTAAAACAGGCTAGAGACCGGCGCGCGCCAGTCGCAGACCAGTTCCTCTCCCTCTTCACTCACGAACGACTGGATGCCGACATAGAGTCGCTCAGACTGCGCGCGATCCTGCTCGCGAAAGTCAAAGCACCCAAAGTACGGGCGGGCAAGCAGGGAACAAAGGCGATTTTCCCGCTCCCTGGTGGCCGTATACACACTCTCTTTGGCATACTCCCGCTGCATGTACGTGGCCAGTTCCACCACGGTATCCCACTGCGAGACATCGTGGGATTCTGTCTCGAACAGGTGGCGCCGCTCCTGAAAGATCTCCTGACGGACAGCCGCATTGTTCCCTGCGATCGTCGCCAGTTGTCGCCTGATGGCGGCAATCACCGTGTGCAGGTGCGCTTGCTCGCTTTTCAGTTCCACGTCACTTGCCACGTCTATCCCCTTTCCGCCGAGTCACTCGCCTGCTGGCATGGTGATCACTCCACCTTGCGCCAGGGAGTTCTGCCCCCTTTTTGAACAACCTCTGCAAGCAGATTTGTGACAGTTGCAGGGGGCGATTCACCCACAACGAAGCTGTATTACTGCCATATGGTATAAGACACAGGACCAAAGGAGGTATTGTTCATGGGCACATTCGGCGGCTATACCCGCTGGGCCGTGGTGTTTCTCATCATCTTCGTCCTGTTCTTCCTGCTGATCCCGTCGTATACGACTGTCTGCAAGACCGTTCCCGTCTATTGACGACGATCGTGGGCTGCTCCCGCCCGCGGGCGCAGCCCCTCTTTTCCGGCAGGGCGACCGACCGTCCAAACGGCCCCATTCGCTGGAAACATGGGATAAAGTCCTCTGGCATGTCCCCTTGACCTCTGTGTGCGAAGAAGGGAGGAATCGATATGTGCAGCATGCAGCACTGTGAACAGTATATCGGCCAATGGGTGGGATTTCATACACCGCTCGGCTTTCATCGGGGAGTAGTCGAGCAGGTGGCCAACAACGCCGCGCTCATCCGGGTGCCCCGTCAATATGCACCGGTTGGATATGCGAGTGATCGCTCAATGCCGACGCAATCCCTCGAACAGAAAATCGACGCCGTTTTGGCGGGTCGATACGGTTATGGCGCTCCCGGTTATCCTCCGGCATACGGGAATGGTTGGTGGGCCGGAGGCTGGTGGTACTGGTGGATCCCTTTCCTGGCCATTCTGGCGCTCGCTTTCTTGTGGTAAAAGCACAGAGATCCCGCCATCACCTCGCCGGGCCGTCGTGAAGTCACTGCTGCGACGGCGCCGGGCCGACTATTTCGCATAGGGCACCGTTCCATTGTCGTCGGTCACATAACCCCATCGTCGAATGTAATGCTCGCCCGGCAGAAATTCATCCTCTTGCGCGCGCAATATGTCCCACAGTATCGCATCCAGCCGCTCGCGCAAGGCGTCCGCTCCTTGCTCCCGGCAGAGATTGCGCTGTTGAAACGGGTCTTCCTGATTGTCGTACAGCAGCCACGGTCCGGCGAGATCGCGCACGTACGTGTAACGTTCCGTCCGCACTCCCCGATACTCCCTACCGCCTTTTTCTCTTGTGAATTCGCCGAACGGGTGAATGCACTCGATCAGGGCCGCCTCTGCGACAGGCGGTTCTTCCCCCCGCAGGAAGGGTGCGAAATCAACGCCCTCCACGGTGCCAGGAACCGGTATGCGGCACAATCCAAGGAGCGTCGGCATGATGTCGGGACTGCCAAACGGCGTCGCCACATCACGTGGCGCATCCCCGAACTGCCTGGGATACCGCAGCAAGAATGGAACCAGAATGGACTCATCCCACGGACGTTGCTTGCGGACCTCCCCCTGCGATCCCAGCATGTCGCCGTGGTCGGATGTATAAACGAAGATCGTGTCTTCCTCCAATCCCTCTTCGGCAATGGTATTCCAGAGATCGCCGACGAACTCATCCAGCGCTGAAATGTGCGCATAATACCCCGCCAAATCCCGTGCCGCAGCGTCCTGCAACTCCGCGGGAACATTCGGTCGCAGAGAAAGACGGTCCGCATCGTACATGGCGCGAAAGCGGGATGGCGCCGTATCATACGGATTGTGAGGCGGTCCCCAGGAAACGACGAGGAAAAACGGGTTATTCCGATCGCGCCGCCCGCGAATGTACTCCTTGGCGCAGCGCGTCTGCTCCAGCGCATCGTACCCGTCCCACCGCCGTTTTCGCTCGTCGTCGGCGTAATAGTGGGAGTTGTTGTAGTCGTGCGTGCACTCCAGCACGCGCCAGAAATCAAATCCCCGCCGGTCTTCCCGCGGGATGAAACTGCTCCTGCCGCGCCCGTTCACGTGCCACTTGCCGACGTAGGCCGTATCATACCCGGCTGCTTTGAACGCGTCCGCGATGGAAATGGCGTCATTGCCCAGGTGAACATCATTGACGAACACCCCGTGCGTCAACGGGTACTGTCCCGTCAGAAGCGAAGCGCGGTACGGCGAACAGCAGGGAATGTTCGATACGGCCGTCGAGAAGTGGACGCCCGCAGCCCTCAACCGGTCCAGGTTCGGCGTTCGAACGTCCGGATTTCCGGCGTACCCCGTCGCATCCGCCCGATGCTGGTCACTGAACACAAACACAACATTTGGCGCCTTTTCCACCACCATCCCTCCCGTCATTCTGCGCCCCCTACGAGACATGGGATAAAGTCTCCTGAATCAACCTTATAAGAGCGTGTCCGCTCCCGTCAAATACGACAGCGTTTCCTCATTCAGCGCCAGCTCCACCGCACGCAAACCGTCCTGCAGTTGCAGCGGATGCTTCGCCCCGATGATCGGAATGACGGGGAACGGTTGCGACATCAGAAATGCGAGCGCCACACTGCCCGCGGTTGTCTTCCGTTCTCGCGCCAGGTTTTGCACTCGCTCTGCACGCGCCGCATTTTCCACACTGCCATAGAGCTGTCTCCGGTTCGGGTCCAAACCGTCAACCCCGGACCGCTCTATCTTGGCAAAAAAACCACCTGCCTGCGCCGAATACGGAATCACCGCCATGTCCGTGGAGCGGTGAAACCCAGCGCTCTCCTCGTCCATGACGACCATGGTCGCGTCGAGCAGACACTC
>JAKACR010000153.1 GCA_021821225.1 Bacillota bacterium
GACGGTTCTCGGCTATCTGTGGCCGACGCGCGGTTCGGTGCGCGTGCTGGGACAGACATACGGCCATTGCGATGTCCGCGAGGTGCGAAAGCGCATCGGCTTTGTCAGTTCGAACATGGAGGGGCGCCTGTCATCCGGACAGACGGCGCAGAACATCGTGGCGACCGGCGCGGAGGCGGCGTTTGCGATCTACGGCGAGCTTCCCGCGGACAGGCGCGAGCGTGCGCGGGCGCTGCTGCGCGATTTTGACATGGAACGGTTTGCGGATCAAGCGTACGCCTCTTTATCGCAGGGTGAACGGCAGAAGGTCATGATCGCGCGCGCACTCATGGCGGAACCTTATCTGCTGGTGCTCGACGAACCGTGCGCGGGTCTGGATTTTCCCGGGCGCGAGCGATTGCTGCACTCGCTCAATCGCCTGTGTGAACGCGTGGATGGCCCGCACCTGCTTTATGTGACCCATTACCCCGAGGAGATACTTCCCGGAATCACACACGTCGCCGTGCTGCGCGCGGGAGCAATGATCGCCGCCGACGCCAAGCGGACGGCCGTCACACCCGGCGTGCTTTGCGCCGCGTACGGTCTGGATGTCGATGTGCGCTGGGATCGCGGCGTCCCGCTCGTGCGGGCGTTGCACGGAGAGCGGGAGGGTTGACCGTGCGAATCGTCTGCGGCAGGGCCGGCAGCGGCAAGACGCAGTTCATCCTGTCGGAAGTCGTGCGGTTGCTCGAACGGGACCCCGGCGCCGTATCGGCGCCGCTGCTTTTGATCGTTCCCGATCAGACGGCGTTTTCCTTGGAGTCGCGCCTGACGCGCATGGCGACGCAGGGTGCGCTGGTGCGCGCGCAGGTGCAGAGCTTCCGCAGGCTTGCCTGGAGCGGCCGGGAGTGGGCCAGGGGATCGGCGCAACCGCTCATCCGCGACGCGGGCAAGGCATCGCTGCTTATGGCCGCGTTTTCCGACGTGGGCGCAACACTGCGCGTGCTGGGCAGAAGCCGGCCGTCGCGCGCGTACTTTGAGCGCGTGGCGTTGCTGGTGGAAGAGTGTCAGATGTACGGATGGGACGCAGAGCGTCTTGCGACCGCCGCGCAACACCCGACTCTGCCGCCGCTTGTCGCGCACAAGCTGCAAGATATCGCGGTCATCTTGCGCAGGTATCGCGAATTGATCGGCGACCGCTTCATCGACCCGTACGATCTGTTGCCGCTGCTCGCGCGTGAGGCCGCCGCCTGGCCTTGGCTGTGCGCCGCGCGGATCTACGTCGACGGGTTTCTCGGCTTCACGGCGCAGGAACTCTCTGTGCTGGCCGCTTTGCACCGTCACGCGGCGCACGGCTTGACGGTCAGCCTGTGCGCGCCGCGCGCCGCGCTGATCCGGGCCGCAGAGCGCGGTGTGGACGAACAGGGGCCGTTTGCCCGGATGGAGGATGCGTTTGTCCGGTTGCTGCGCGCGACGGATCTCGCGCCGCCAGATATCGAATGGGTCGATCGGGACGGCGCGCCCGGCGACCGCTTTGTCATGGCGCCGCTCATCGCGCATGCAGAGCGCCACCTGTTTTCATTGCGGTTCGTGCCGCTTCCCGATGATGCGGTCGGCCGTGATGAGGTGCGCCTGGTGTCGTGCGCGAACAGGCGCTGCGAAGCGGAATTTGCGGCCGCGTCCCTGTGGCGGCTGCACAGGGACGCGGGGCTGCGCTGGTCCGACATGCTCATCGTGGTAGGCGATCAGGCGGCGTACGCGCCCCTGCTTGCGGAGGCGCTGCAGGATGCCGGGATTCCGTACTTCATGGACGCCCGCCGCGCGCTGGCGGATCATCCGCTGGCCGTGTTCGTGACAGCGGCTCTGGCCGCCGCCGCCGCGCCGCACGATGACGCTCCGCTCTGGCGCCTGTTGCGGACCGACTTGCTGCCGCTGTCGAGGCATGGGGTGGATGCGCTTGAAAATCGATTTCTTGAGCGCGGCGCAATCTTGTGCGCGTCGCTCGTCACGCAGCGAGAGAGCGTGGCAAACGGCCGTCCTGACCGGGCGATGACCGTGCTGCGCGCGCTGCTGGGCCCGTTTTTTACGGCGCTTGGCGCTTCCCGGCCGTTTTCTGCGAAAGACCTGGCGCGTGCGGTCTGGGAACTGCTTGTGCGCGTCCGGGCCGAACGCCGGATTCTCGCCATGGCCAGGCAGGCAGGCGCCGTGGGTGACGCGCTCGCGGCGGAACTGCACGAACGCGCTTTTGAAAACACAGTCGGCATCATGGATGAACTGGTCGCGGCGTTTTCCAGCCGTCCGCTGACGGCGGCCGAGGCGGCGCTCTTTTTCGCGCGTTCCTATGAAGGCGTTCTGGTGGGCGTCATTCCGGCGGAACTGAACCAGGTCGCTGTCACGGAAATCGCGCGCCTGCGGGCTGCGGAGGCGGAGGCCGTCATCCTCGTCGGTTGTTCGGACGGGCTTTTTCCAAAACGTGCAAACGAGGATGAACTGCTGTCCGACCGCGAACGCGCCACCCTGGTGGCCAGCGGGTATGAACTCGCTCCCGGTGCGGTGGAGCGGCACGCCTTCATGCGCAGCGACGCCTACATGGCCATGACCAGGGCGCGGCGGCATCTCCTGCTCACCTATCCACTGGCGGATGAGCGCGGACGGGCGCTGGCGCCGTCCGCATTGGTCGAGCAGTTGCGGACATTGCTCGGGCCGGCTGTGACCGGCGGGTCGTTCGCGGGGCGGGCGCAGGGCCGTCCAGATGATCTCATGTTGTGTACGACGCCGCGCCGGGCGGCCGACCACTTGGCGACTGTGCTGCGCGACGCGCGGGAACAGGGGGAAATCACGCCGCTGTGGCGCGCCGTCTACACGTTGTTCGCGCAAGGGTGCTGGCCGGCGGCTGATGTGAAAGGCGCCCTGGCCGGGCTCGGGCACCGTGTGGGCAGTGAGACATTGCCCGAAAATGTCGCACTCCGGCTGTACGGTCCTGAGTTGAGCGGCAGCGTGTCCCGCCTGGAGCGGGCGGCGGCCTGTGAGTTCATGCATTTTGCCGATTACGGCTTGCGCCTGCGCCCGCGGCGGCTGCTTGAGGTCGATCCGCCTGCCCGTGGGGAATTCATCCACCAGGTGTTGCGGGATTTTGTCCAGGCGCTCTTTGATCGCGGATTGGATTGGGGCGCCACGAGCGACGCCGAACTGTACGCGTTGCTAGACGCTGCGCTGGAGCGCACGCTGGCGTCATTCAGAGACGGGCTTTTGCTGCGCACCGCGCGGTCGCGCTTTGTGGCCGGGCAATTGCGCCGACAATTGCGACGGGCGGTCGCGGTGCTGACCGAGCACGCGCGGCGCGGCGCGTTTGCCGTGACGGCCGTCGAACTGTCGTTTGGCGACGGGGATGACAGGTGGCCCGCACTGCCACTGCCGCTGCCGTCGGGTTCTTTTCTGCGCTTGCGCGGGCGCATCGATCGCGTGGATACGGCGGTTCATGAAGACCGGCGGTATTTTCGCGTGATCGACTATAAAACGGGGGACCGTCGGCTGGAACTCGATAAAATCTATCATGG
Source organism: Bacillota bacterium (assembly GCA_021821225.1). The sequence goes on from JAKACR010000153.1 coordinate 3,537, forward strand.
GATCAACCTGCAATTGATCTTGTATGCCGACGTGCTGCAGAGAAACAGCCGCGAGGCGCTGGGCGCTCCGCACGAATTTGCGGGTATCTTCTATTTTCCGGTGCGCGACAGGATCACGGCGGTGAACGGGCCGACCGACGCGCGCATGGCCGATCGTGTCATGCGCAAGGTGCAACGCATGCGCGGTCTGGCCATGCGCGACAAGCGGGTGGTGCGTTTGCTGGATCGTGAGGCGGCAGGTGGTGCGGATGACCTGTTTCCGAAGCTGTTGAAGAAAAACGGGGAGTTCGACAGGCGGGCTCCGGTCGCGGCGCAGGAGCAGTGGAGCGCACTTGTGAAATATGTCGGCGATCGCGCGGCGCAGCTCGGCGACCGGATCCGGACCGGGGGAACGGCAGTCGCGCCGTACAAGTTGGGGACCGAGGTCGCGTGTGCGCGCTGTCCGCATGCCGCGGTGTGCCAGATCGATCCGGGAGGCGGGTTGGGAAGTTATCGGGTTCTGCCCCCACTTTCAGCGCAGCAGGTCTGGCAACAGCTCGGATTTTCTATAGGAGATGACGAGGATGGCGATTGAGCGGCAGTGGTCGGAGTCGCAGACGGAGGCGATACGGATGCGCGGCGGGCCGATCCTCGTGTCTGCAGGCGCTGGATCCGGCAAGACGAGTGTGCTTGTAAAGCGCGTGATCACCCGCATCCTGGCCGATGACGGAGTGGATGTGGACCGCCTGTTGATCGTGACGTTCACGGACGAGGCGGCGGCGGAGATGAGCGAACGCATCGCCGCCGCGTTGCGCAAGGCGGCCGCAGAGCGGGCGACAGAAAAACGCGCGCTGCGCCAGTTGCACTTGCTGGACCGGGCGCCCATCTCCACGCTGCACAGTTTCTGTCTGCAGGCTGCGCGCGCGGCGGCCGGAGGAGCGGGAGTCGATCCGGGATTTCGCGTGGCGTCGCAGGATGAGGCGGATCTCCTGGCCGACGCGGTGCTGGACAGTCTGATGGAACACTGGCTTGCGGATGAAAGGAGGCCGATTGCGGATTTTGTCGAACGGTTCGGCGGCGATCTCGGGGAGGAGACACTGCGGACGCTCATTTTGCAGCTCCATCAGTTTGCCCGCAGCCAAGCTGTTCCCGACCGCTGGCTGGAGCAGGCGCTGTCGCGATTTGTAGCGGACGCGACAGGACCGCTTGCCGACGCCAGCTTCGCACCCCGACTGTTCGCAGGCGTCGGCAAGCGACTGGAGGAGTCTTTGACGCATCTGCGCGAAGCGAACCGCGTCTGTCTTGGGACGGGCCAGGATGCGGCCGCGCAGCTTCTGGTTGAGGAAGCGGACCGCCTGGCGGACGTGCTGGAGGCTGCCGCCAGGCGCGATCACGATGCGGTGGCGGGCGCGCTGGCGCAGATCTTTGCGCCCAGGCTGACGTTTCCAAAAGACGTGGATCCGGCTGTGCGGGAGCGTGTGCAGTCGCTGCGCGATCGAGCGAAGAAGCTGGTGAAGTCCCTGCGCGAAGGCGTGTGCGGCCGAAGTGAAGACACTCTGCTTGCGGAACTGCGCGAACTGGCGCCCCATATTGAAACGCTCGCCGGACTGACCACGGCGTTTTCGGCCGCGTACCAGGAGGCAAAGGCTTTGCGCGGGACGGTTGATTTCTCCGATCTTGAGCATCTGGCGCATGCGGCGCTGGCGGACGGCGACGGGACGCCGACCGATCTGGCGCGCCATTTCCAGCAGTATTTTGTCGAGATCATGGTCGACGAGTACCAGGACACGAGCCCCATTCAGGACGACATCATCAGTCTGGTTGCGCAGCCGGAGAGCCGCAACCTGTTTCTGGTCGGGGATGTGAAACAGAGCATCTACCGGTTTCGCATGGCGGAACCGCGATTGTTTCTCGAACGCTTCGCCCTTTATGAAAATCCGGAGACCGGCGTGCGGATCGATCTCGCGGACAACTACCGCAGTCGTGGCAGTGTCGTGGACGCGGTGAACTTCTTCTTTGAACAGATCTTCACGCCGGAGTTTGGCGGTGTTGCGTATGATGAACGCTCGCGCATGAAAGCGGGGGCGCTCTATCCGAAGGCCGGCCCGGACGGTTCCCCGCTGGACGGACCGGTCGAACTGCACATTGTGGAGCGTGCTCCCGACCCAGCGTACCAAGGAATAGACGGCGAGGGAGTCCCGGAGGACCAAGCGGGTGAACGCGACGGTACCGGTCCAGCCGCAGATCAGGTGGAGTGGGCGACCGCCGAGCGCGAGGCTCTGGTCGCAGGCAGCAGGCTGAAGGAACTGCACGATGGCGGCACGCTTGTCTACAGGCCGCAACGCGAGACCTATGAGCCGATAAAATGGCGCGACATGGCAGTCTTGATGCGCGCCAAGGCGGGCCGCATGGAGCATTTTCTGCGCGTGTTCCGGCAACTTGGCATTCCGGTCGCCGGCGATTCGGATGCCGGCTACTATTCGGGCTATGAACTTCGCCTGGCTCTGTCACTTTTGCAGATTGTGGACAATGCAGACCAGGATATTCCATTGGCGGCCGTGCTTCGTTCGCCTGTCGGCGGATTCACCAGCACGGATCTGGCGCTGGTGCGCGCAAAGCGTCAGGGAAGTCTGCTTGCCGCGCTGCGCGCCTGTGCCAGTGAACAGAAGGAGGATGCGGGAAACAAGGCGCGGCGTTTTTTGCAAAAACTCGATCAGTGGCGCACCGAGGTGCGGTCGCGCGCACTTGCGGAAGCGGTCGAACTCCTGTTGCACAAGGCAGACCTGCTGCGATTTTGCTCATCTCTTCCGGGCGGGGCCGTGCGTGAGGCGAATCTCCGCCAACTGGCGCTTGCGGCGCGCAGTTTCGCGGAGGTGCAGACGGGAGGATTCGGCGATTTTGTTCGTTATCTGGAACGTCACCGCCTGCACGCGGGCGATGTCGGTGCGGCTCCCTCACTCAGCGAGCAGGAGGATGTCGTGCGCATCATGACGATTCATAAGAGTAAGGGCCTGGAGTTTCCCGTCGTCGTGGTGGCGGGTATGGGCCAGCAATTCCGCTTGCGCCGGAGCAGCCGCATCGCGCTTCACCGCACGCTTGGATTTGGCCCGGCCTTCGTGGACCTGAACCGGCGTGAGGTGTATCCGACCGCCGCTTCCGTCGCTCTGGAGGATGCCCTGTTGCAGGACGATCTTGCGGAGGAAGCGCGCATTCTGTACGTGGCCATGACGCGCGCCAGAGAAAAATTGATCCTGGTCGGAGCAGAGAGAAATCTGGTCGACCGTCG
>JAKACR010000154.1 GCA_021821225.1 Bacillota bacterium
GGAACGGCGGATTGCGTGCTGCTTGCGTCCGACGGCTTCGAACTGGTCGACTACAAGACCGACCAGCTTGACGGCGGGCGCCTGGCGGTACTGGACGGTCGGACCCTGAACGCATACCGCACACAGGTGACGCTGTACTGTACAGCGCTCTCGCGGGCGCTGGAATTGCCCGCGCAGGCCGCTTATCTTTATTTTATGAGCGCCGGTGAAATGATTCCGGTGACAGAACTCGCGCTTGATCTGTGACAGCGCAGTCTGTGGCGACGTGGTACACTGATGAAGGAACAGTGCGCATATATACCCTGTTTTTTGCGAGAGGCGATCGGATTTGCAAAAACTTGAGGATATGGCCGGATCGGCTTTCCCGTCGGCGCAGGATTCGCCGCTGGCGCGCAGGATGAAGGAAAAGATTCTCATCCTGGACGGCGCCATGGGCACCATGATCCAGCAACAGAATCTGGGGCCGGAGGATTTTGGCGGCGAGCAGTACGAGGGATGCAACGAACTGCTGTGCTTCACCAGGCCGGACGTGATCAAGGACATCCACCGGGCGTATCTGGAGGCTGGCGCCGACATGATCGAGACCGACACGTTCGGCGCGACGCGCATTGTGCTTGCGGAGTACGGTGTGGCGGACAAGGCGTTTGCACTTAACATCACGGCGGCGCAGCTTGCCCGCGCGGCGGCGGATGAGTGGAGCACGCCGGAGTGGCCGCGCTTCGTGGCGGGCGCGATGGGGCCAACCACCAAGACGCTCGCCGTGACCGGCGGCACCACGTTCGACGAACTGGTGGACATGTACCGCGAGCAGGCGCTGGGGCTGATGGAAGGCGGCGTCGATGCCCTGCTGCTGGAGACGTCCCAGGATACCCTGAACGTCAAGGCGGGCACGATCGGCATCCTGAACGCCTTTGCGGCGGCGGGACGGCGCGTTCCGGTGATGATCTCCGGCACCATTGAGCCGATGGGCACCACGCTGGCCGGACAGACCATCGAGGCGTTCTACATCTCTCTCGAACACGTTCACCCTGTTTCGGTGGGGCTCAATTGCGCCACGGGGCCGGAGTTCATGCGCGACCATCTGAGGACGCTCGCCGGCATGGCGAAATCGGGTGTGAGTTGCTATCCGAACGCCGGGTTGCCTGACGAAAACGGCCACTATCACGAATCGCCCGCCAGCCTGGCGATGAAGATGGCCGCGTTCGCCCGCGAGGGCTGGCTGAATATCGCCGGCGGCTGCTGCGGCACCACGCCGGCGCACGTGCGGGCGCTCGCAGAGGCGCTCGGCGACATCCCGCCGCGCCGTGCGGCCGAGTCTCATCCACCGGCCATTTCCGGCATCGAACCGGTCTACGTCGAGGAGAGCAGCAGGCCCCTTCTGGTGGGAGAGCGGACCAACGTGCTCGGTTCGAAGAAGTTCAAGCGGCTGATTCTCGCCGGGAAATACGAAGAGGCGTCCGAAATCGCCAGACAGCAGGTGAAAAGCGGCGCCCACGTGATCGACATCTGTCTGCAGGATCCGGACCGCGACGAGATGAAAGACATGGAGTTGTTTCTCCAGTTTGCCGCAAAAAAAGTCAAGGCGCCGTTTATGCTGGATTCGACCGACGCGCGGGTGCTGGAGCTTGGGCTCAAGTACAGCCAGGGCAAGGCGATCATCAACTCGATCAATCTTGAGGACGGCCTGAAACGGTTTCGCGAGGTCGTTCCGCTGGCGCAGCGCTACGGGGCGGCCCTGGTTGTGGGCACGATTGACGAAACGGGGATGGCGGTCGCGCGTGACCGGAAACTGGCGGTTGCGCTGCGTTCGCGCGATATCCTTGTTCAAGAGTTCGGCATCGATCCAGGGGACGTGATCTTTGATCCGCTGGTGTTTCCGGTGGGGACAGGCGATGAGAACTACATCGGTTCGGCCGTGGAAACCCTTGAGGGGATCAGACTGATCAAGCAGGCCATGCCCGAGTGTCACACGGTGCTCGGTCTCAGCAACGTGTCGTTCGGTCTGCCGCCAGTCGGACGCGAAGTGCTGAACGCGGTGTTTCTGTACCACTGCACGCGCGCCGGGCTTGACTTCGCGATCGTCAACACGGAACGCCTGGAGCGCTACGCGTCGATACCGGAACATGAGCGGGAATTGGCGGAGGCGCTGCTGTTTCGCACCACCGATGAGGCGCTGGCCGAGTTCACCGCGTTTTACCGCGAGAAGAAGGCCGTGCAGCAGGCGCCGTCCGACTCGCTCACCCTGGAGGAGCGCTTGGCGCGCTATGTGGTGGAGGGTAGCAAGGAAGGACTGATGCCGGATCTGGAGGAGGCCCTGCGGCAGTATGCACCCCTGGACGTGATCAACGGACCGCTGATGAACGGCATGGCGGAAGTGGGCCGTCTGTTCAACAACAATGAGCTGATCGTCGCGGAAGTGCTCCAGAGCGCCGAGGTGATGAAGGCGTCCGTGTCGTTTCTGGAACCGCACATGGAGCGGTCCGACGCCGCGAACAAGGGCACGATCCTGCTCGCCACGGTGAAAGGCGATGTGCATGACATCGGCAAGAACCTTGTTGAAATCATTCTCGCGAACAATGGCTACAAAGTGATCAATCTTGGCATCAAGGTGCCGCCTGAACAGTTGATCGAGGCGTACCGGCGTGAACGGCCCGACGCCATCGGCCTGTCGGGCCTGCTTGTGAAATCCGCGCAACAGATGGTCGTGACGGCGCAGGATCTGAAAAACGCCGGTATCGACGTACCGCTGCTCGTCGGGGGAGCCGCGCTGACGAAAAAGTTCACCAACCTGCGCATCGCGCCGGAATACGAGGGGCTTGTCCTGTACGCCAAGGACGCGATGGAAGGACTCGACATCGCCAACCGGCTCAACCAGCCGGAGTTTCGCGCCAGGATTGTGCAGGAATTGCGCGACGCCGTTCACTCGGACGTGATGCCGTCCGGCGGCAGGCAGGGGGATGGGGAAAGCGACGGCGGAGCGCGGTCGGACGTGTCGCGCGCGGCGCCCGTGTACGTGCCGCCCGACTTTGACCGCCATGTGTTGCGCGATTATCCGCTTCGCTTCATTGAGCCGTATCTCAACTGGCAGATGCTGATGGGCAAACACATGGGCTTTCGCGGAAATGTGGAAAAGAAGCTGGCGGAGGGCGACGAGAAGGCGCTTGAACTCAGGGCGGTCTTTGACCGGTTGCTGCAGGAGGCCGCGCGCGACGGGATCATCCGGGCCAACGCCGTGTACCGTTTTTTTCCGGCGCAGGCCAGCGGCAACCGGGTGACGGTGCATGATCCGGACGATCCGTCGCGCGTTCTGGAGACGTTTGACTTTCCGCGCCAGAGCGGCGATTCGCGCCTGTGCCTGGCGGATTTCCTGCGCGAGCAAAACGGCGGTGTCATGGATTACGTTGCCTTTTTCACCGTCACAACGGGCCGCGGCGTGCGCGAACTGTCCGAACGCTGGAAGGCGGAAGGAGACTATGTCCGATCGTACGGTCTGCAGGCGTTGGCCCTGGAACTGGCGGAGGCGTTCGCGGAGCGGCTGCACCACATGCTGCGCGATATCTGGGGGTTTCCCGATTCGCCCGGCATGACGATGCGGGAGCGCTTCATCGCCCGCTATCAGGGATTGCGCGTGTCTTTTGGCTACCCGGCCTGTCCGAATATCGAAGACCAGGGCCAACTGTTTCGCCTGCTCCGGCCGGAGGATATCGGCGTGGAACTGACGGAGGGCTTCATGATGGAACCGGAGGCTTCCGTGTCGGCCATGGTGTTCTCTCATCCTGAAGCGCGTTATTTTAACGTGGCGGACGCGCGCGGCGTGTGATGGAGGCGTAGGCGATGATGATCGGGATCGGTTTTGGCAACTGGTGGCAGAGTCTGCTCATGCTCGTCGGCACGAGCCTAGCGAGTTATCTGCTGTACCGGGCTGTGCGAGGATCGGTTGCCCGCGTTTCCCGACCGTCTTCGAGAGCGCGGTTGCGCGAGCAGATGTACGAACAGCGCAGGCGGGCGCGCGCGCTCGCACGGGAATATGACCTGACAGACGAGGAGATCGAACGCCGGATCGATGCGATCTGCGATTCACAGAACGGACCGGGCGACGGCGGGAAAGACGGGAGATGACGGGATGGGCGCCGTGGTCGTCACCGGCGGCTCGCGCGGGTTTGGATATGCCTTGGCGCAGGCGTTTCTTGAACAGGGTCGCGACGTGCTCCTGTGCGGCAGGGACGCGGTGCGGATCGAGAGCGCCGTTTCTTGCTTGTCGACTCCGCCGGACGCACGCGGGCGCGTGGCCGGTGTGACCTGTGATGTCCGCGACAAGGCGGCGGCCCAGGCGGTCTGGGATGAGGCTGCCGCCCGGTTTGGCGGAGTGGACATCTGGGTGAACAACGCGGGGGTGCGCCAGTCGGGTGAGGCACTCTGGGAACTGGATGAGGAGGATGTCGAACAGGTCGTGCGGACGAATCTGCTCGGCGTGATCTTCGGATCCCAGATTGCCATGACCGGCATGCTGCGCCAGGGCGGCGGGCAGATCTTCAACGTGGAGGGGTTTGGCGGCAACGGCATGTTGCGCCGGGGGCTGAATCTGTACGGCACGTCGAAGCGCGCGGTCGCCCATTTCACCAGGGCGTTGGCACGCGAGGCCGTCGGTACGCCGGTGCGCGTCGGCCTGCTGCGGCCGGGAATGATGGTGACGGACCTGCTGCGCGATTCTTCCGGCAAATTTCCCGAGACGGAGCAGTTTCGCACGGCCCTGCGCATTGTGGGCGACAGGCCACTTCCGGTGGCGCGCCACATGGTGCGGCGTATGACGGCCAACCGGAAAAACGGCGCACATTTTGTCTGGCTGACGCGCTGGCGCATCGGGTGGCGCCTGCTCCAATTCCTCTTTGTCCGGCGCGATCTCGGGGAGCAGTGATAAAGTTCGCGACGCAGGCGCGGTGGTTCCACGCACTGCGTGGGTCTTACCTGCTCTCTTTTTGAACAGGCTCTATAAACAGGGACAACTAGGCTACAGGTACAGAACTTCTGCAATGGCTTCTTTCAATTCGACCCGGCGACCAATGATAAACGGGCCTTCGGATTTGGCGTACAGTCTGGATTTCGAGTCGCGCAACCGTCTTATCATCGGTACAAATACGGACAAATCATCCGTTTCATAGGAAAGGAGCCATTCTGCTTCACCAAGTCCAAAAGCGTGGACGCCGTTTGTCAAAATTTCCTTAAATTCATGCCCCATCGCACCGTGCTCCTGAAGCAGCGCACGCCGTTCAATCGACGGGAGGAGATACCATTCGGCAGATCGCACAAACGGATAGAAACAAAGATACTTCCTGGGCGGGATCCCCTTGGAGAACGAAGGGATGTGATTCTTGTTAAACTCCATATGCCTCACCATGCCGACAAACGCGTGGGATGACTCGGCAACTTTTCCAAACGCTGATTTTCGTATGCGAAGCTGAAGTTTTTGCACATCCTCAATGTCTTTGCCGTGCATCCAGAGAAGCAGGTCTGTATCGCCGCGAAAGCCCTGAACCAAATACGCTCCGCGAAGAGTGACCTTATCCCTGAACTGTTCGACGATATCAACGACTTCCTGGACGGCGGCCCTTTTTTCTTCGTCTGGCATATCGTGAACACGAGATGAAACCTTGAGGGCCAGATGACCAGTGAACTGACTTTCGAGCTTGTCCACCGCTACTCCTCCAATAACCACAAAATTATATGTGTGCCTTCTATGAATTCCGGCAATTCACATAGGCACGCATGCGAAGAAGTATCATAAGAGTCAGTTTTGCAAATTGCTCGGGGACAATATATGATGAAACACACATAGTCTGAAGCCGCGGTACCAAGGCGTCGACATTTTATTATTGATCTTCGGATCGGAAGCGAGTGGGCTTTCCGTATGGATGCATACACAGCACGGCTGACGGAGTTGATCCGGACGGATGTCTGGTTTTCATCCATCCTGAGAGCTGTGAGGGACTGCGATCCGCCGGACTGGCTGGTCGGCGGAGGCGTGCTGCGTAATCTCGTATGGGATCATCTGCATGGATACACAGCCGCCACTCCGCTGCGGGATGTCGATGTGGCCTATTTCGACGGGGAGAATCTGCGCGATTCGCGGGATCGTGAGGTCGAACGCTGCCTTCACGCGCGCCTGCCGGGCGTTCCATGGCAGGTGAAAAACCAGGCGGCCGTTCATCTGTGGTATGAGCAGGTCTTCGGATTTCCGGTTCAGCCACTCGTCTCCAGCTCGGATGGCGTGGGAACATGGCCCGAGACGGCGACCAGCGTGGCGGTGCGGCTGCTGGTCGACGATCGGCTTCGAGTTGTTGCGCCGTGCGGACTGGCCGACCTGTTCGACGGGATTCTCCGGCGCAATCCGAGGCGAGTGAGCCCGGAGATTTTCGAAAACAGACTGCGCGAAAAGCGGATCGTTGAAGTTTGGCCGCGGATTCGCGTCGTAAGATGATTGGGGTGGGGCACAAACCCGGATCCGGGCCGCGTGTCAACTCATTTAAAAATCTTACCGTAGCGTGACTGGATCACTCATTTGAAAATCGTACTTTGCACCTACTTACGCGCCGGCCCTAATGGCGCATAATCGGGCTTTGCCCTAACGGCTATGG
>JAKACR010000006.1 GCA_021821225.1 Bacillota bacterium
TCCGATCTCCGTCAACTCGGCCCGCGCCCCCAATCCAGGCCCCGACCTCCGCTCCGGAGTCGTGCCGATACAGTGAACAGCGCACGCGCTGCTCGGAGAAAAAACCGCCTCCCCGCCAGCCCGACACGCCCTCGCAGTCCGGGCGCTTGTGCGGCGACATGACGATCAAGCGCGCGCTGACCCGCGCGAGTTGCCAAAGCAGCGCCGGGAGCAGGGATGGCGGGCACAGGTGCAGCGCGAAACTCGACACGACCGCGTCGAACCGCCCGGTCAAGCGACCGGCCGCCACGGCGCGAAAGTCGAGCTCGAGCGCCCGTTTGCCCGTCCGCGCATAGTACGCGTCACCCGTGTACGGATCAAGCCCGGTCACATCGCAAAGCGGCAACTGGCGCGTCACTTCCCCGCTGCCGCAACACAGGTCGAGCACGCGCTCTCCTGTACGCAACCACCCCTGTTCGACCGTCCTCGCAAGCGCTGCGGCGACCTGCGATTCGTGCGGATTCTCATAGTCCGCGCCGTGCAGGCTATAGTACCCGTCCACGCCCCACTGCTCGTAGCCCGGGCGCACGGCCTCGGCGGCCTTCGGCGCCGCCCGTTCCTCCGCATAGCGCGGCCGCTGTCTGCCCACGCCCGCCACGGGCAGGCCCCCTTCCGCCGCTCCTCTTTCAGAGTGCCACTTCGCGCCCCAGCGCCGACGATTCGCCGAGCGCCGCGAGCATGCGCACAATATCGCGGCCCTGCTCAGCGTTGCTGACCGGCGTTTCGCCCGTCTGCACGCAGTGCAGGAAGTGGTTGATCTCGCGGTCAAAAAAGGCGCCCATGCCCACGCTCGGCGTTGTCGTCGTGAGTACGCCGTGCGCCGTGCTGTACACGCGCAGCGGATCGAGCGAGACGCCGCCCTTGCTGCCGAAAATCTCCATTTTCAGGGCGTCGTCCTCCGGCCCGTTGAGCGCCCAGGACACCTCAAGCTCAAGGACCATGCCTCCCGCCATGCGAAAGAATCCCGCCGCAAAGTCCTCCGTCGTGTACACCTCGTTGCCCTCATTGCCCGCGGACCGCGCCGCCCAGGACCTGATGAAGTCCAGATTGTCCCGACCAATGCCCTTGTAGAGAAACCCGCTGACGCTCTTTGCCTGAAGCGCCCCCGTCAGCCACCAGGTCAGGTCGAGCGCGTGCACGCCGATGTCCATGAGCGGCCCGCCGCCGGACTGCTGCACGTCGGTGAACCAGCCCTTGGGCGTGCCGCGCCGGCGCAGGATGCGCGTCTTGGCAAAATAGACGTCCCCCAGATCGCCCGCGGCAATGAACCGGCGCAGCACCTCGACGTCCTCGCGGTAGCGGTGCGACATGCCCACCATGAGCTGCTTTCCGGACGAGCGCACCGCTTCCACGAGCTGTTCGGCCTCATCCAGCAGTGTGCCCATCGGCTTCTCCAGCAGCACGTGCCACCCCTTGGCCAGCGCTTGCAGCGCCAGGCTGACGTGCGAGACATTGGGCGTGCAGACGCTCACAGCGTCCAGCCGTCCGCCCTCCCCGTCCGCCATCTCCGCGAGACTGGCGTACACGCGCGGCGTCCGCCTGCCCTTGTCGTGCGCGAAACGCTCCGCGAACTCCCGCGCGCGGTCCGTCTCCGGATCGGCGAACGCGCGGATCTCGACGTCCCCGCGTTTGGCGTAACTCGGCAGGTGCGCGTCCTGCGCGATCGCGCCCACCCCGACAATCCCTATGTTTGTAACACCCACAACTTGCCACCGTCCCCGTTGCGAGATACCTACGGGAACAGATTACACTGTTTGCCGCGCCAGGTCACCCGGTCCCGGACGCATCCAGCCACCCTGAAAGCCTCTCCCGTCCTTTGACGCCGTCGTGGTCAGATCCCGACCAGCGCATCGCGTTTGACCAGAAAATCATCGTACGTCCCGGAGAAGTCGAGGATCCCGCGCGGCGTGAGTTCGATGATGCGGTTGGCGACATCCGTCACCAGTTGACGGGCGTGCGACACGAAGATCACCGCGCCGCCAAATTCAGCCAGGGCTCTCGACAACGCGTCGATCGACTCCAGATCCAGGTGGTTCGTCGGTTCGTCCAGCACCAGCACATTGCCTTGCAAAAGCAGCATCTTGGCCAGCATCAACCGCGCGGTCTCGCCGCCAGACAGAACCTCTGTCGACTTGTGGACGTCATCCTTGGAAAACAGCATCCGTCCCAGGATACTGCGGATCGTCTGCTGGTCCGCCTCGTCGTCGAAGCCCTTGAGCCATTCATAGACCGTGGTGTCCTTCGGTATCGTCTCGTTGTGGTCCTGCGTAAAATACGTGGGTTGCGCCGACTTGCCCCACGTCACCGTCCCGCCGTCCGGGTTCAGTTCCCCCATCATCACATTCAGCAGTGTTGTCTTGCCGATGCCGTTGACTCCGAGCACGGCCACCTTTTCACCGCTGCTGATCTGCAGGGTCACGGATCTGAGCACGTGCAGGTCGCCAAACGACTTGTCCACCCCGTCCAGAGCGACGACCTGCTTCGCCAGCGGCTGCCGGACGGTGAATTTGATGTAGGGCGACACGCGCGACGAGGGCCGGATCTCTTGAATCTCAATCTTCTCTATCTGCTTCTGCCGGCTCGTCGCCTGCTTCGCCTTGCTCTTGTTCGCCGAAAAGCGCGCCACAAACTCGCGAAGTTCGGATATCTTCTCCAGATTCTTCGCGTTGTCGGCCAGCAACTGTTCACGCGCGAGCGTGCTCGCTGCCACAAAGTAGTCGTAGTTCCCCGAGAACACGGAGATCTGCCTGTAATCCACGTCCACCATGTGTGTGCAGACGGTATTGAGAAAGTGGCGGTCATGCGAGATGATGATCATGGTTCCCTTGTGCGCCAGCAGGAAGTTCTCCAGCCAGCGGATCGTGTCGAGGTCCAGGTGGTTCGTGGGTTCGTCAAGCAGCAGGACATCGGGACGGCCGAACAGCACCTGGGCGAGCAGGACGCGGAGTTTGAAGCCACCGATCATCGTGCCCATCAGGTCCCCGTGCCGCTCGACCGGGATGCCGAGCCCTTCCAGGAGTTCCGCCGCAAAGTACTCGGCCGAGTACCCGTCCATGTCCGCAAACGAACTCTCCAGATCCCCCACCCGCATCCCGTCTTCCTCCGTCATCTCGGGCAGCGCGTACATCCGCTCCCGTTCCTGCATGACAGCCCAGAGTTCCGGATGTCCCATCAGCACCGTGTTCAGCACGGAATATTGATCATACTCATAGTGATCCTGCCGCAGGACGCCGACGCGCACTCCCGGCGCAATCGACACGGCGCCTGTGCTTGGCTCAAAATCCCCGACGAGGATCTTCATGAAGGTGGACTTGCCCGAGCCATTTGCTCCAATCAGTCCATAACGGTTGCCTTCATCAAAACTGATATTGACGCCTTCAAAAAGTATGCGGCTTCCAAAAGACAACGACAGGTCCTTTACGCGAATCATTCACCCTGCTCCCTTTGCACCTTGTACGGGCCAGACCGCCATGTGCGGCGCATCCGCACGCCGACGAATCGCGAACATGCGACTCAATCGGGCGCCGCAGATGGCGCAGTACCGATGTGCTCGTATTTGTTGGGTCGTCTCCTTACTATACATGAACGCGGCCGACGGCGCGCGCGGACGCCGCCGCGATCCTTTACACGGTGTTAAGAAAAGAGTCATGACAGCTTTGCATCGAGCGGCTATACTGACGCCAATACGGTTCGCGCATGCATGCCTTTTCCGGGACGTGAACGCCAATGAGTTTCAGAACACAAGACCCCTGGTTGATCGCGCTGGACCTCGACGGAACGCTGCTGACCCCGGAACACACGATCAGCCCGCGTACGGTCGGCGCGGTCGCCGCCGCCCGCGCGGACGGGCACACCGTCGTCATCGCCACCGGACGTCCGCCGCGGTCGGCGCTGCCTTTCCACCGCCAGTTGGCGCTCGACACCCCCGTCGTTACGCTAAACGGCGCACTGATCCTCGACCCCCACGACCTGTCTGCGCTGCACTCCGCTTCCCTGCCGGGATTCGCCGCCCCCGGACTCATCCGGATCGCACGCGACCTGGGCGGACTCGCGGCGCTCGCCGAGGTCGGGCACACGCCTGTCGTCTGCCGCCTCCACAGCCCGGATGACCGCGCGGCGGGGGAAGCCTGCGACCGCATTCTCGATATTGTTGCGGCCAGCCCGTTTGCCGATCTGAGCCGGGCGACGGTGACCCATGCGGCGCCGGAGAACGACGTGGCCTCCCTCCTGCTGTTCCTCAACCGCGATGTGCACGGCCGGTCGATGGCGCTCGCCAAACAACAAATCGGAGACAGCATTCACCTGCGCGCCTGGCGCGACCCGTATGGCGTCATCGAAGTCTCGCGCCATGGCACGACCAAGGCGTCGGCCATCGCCCTGCTGCGCGAGCGCCTCGGCATCAGTGCGCAGCGCGTGCTCGCGTTTGGCGACGAGATGAATGACTACGACATGCTGGCGCAGGCCGCGGTGGGCGTCGCGATGGGCAACGCAAACCCCGCGCTCATCCCGGCCTGCTCGGCCATCACGGAGTCGTGCGCGCGAGACGGCGTGGCGCGCTATCTGGAGAAGACCATTTTACGCCGCCAGTCGGCGAGCGGTTGAGGGCGCCCCGTCAGCGCACATTCCCTGCGGCGCACAGCGCGTCCGCCGGCCCTCCGGCCGGATGCCGCGGTTTTGGCCGATCGGGCGGATCATCCTCGGCGCCGCGGTACAGTTTCTCATAGAGCCCGCGCCTGCCGACCAGTTCCTCATGCGTTCCCTGCTCTGCGATCGTTCCGCGATCCAGCACGACAATCATGTCCGCGTCGCGCACCGTCGACAGCCGGTGGGCGATGACCAGCGTCGTCCGCCGCTGCGCCACGCGGCGCAGGCTCTCCTGGAGCACGGCCTCCGTCTGGCTGTCCAGGCTGGCCGTGGCCTCGTCGAGGATCAGAACCCGCGGGTCAAGCGCCACAACGCGCGCGAACGCGATGAGTTGGCGTTGGCCCATGGACAGGTTCGCGCCCTTGGCGAACAGATGTGTGCGGTACCCGCCTGGAAAGCGGCGGATCATGTCATCCACGCCGGCCATGCGCGCCGCCTGCTCGACCTGCCCGTCGCTGATGTCCGGGCGAAACAGCCGGATGTTGTCCGCCACCGTCCCCGTGAACAACTGCAGGTCCTGCTGCACAATGCCGACGTGCCGGTGCAGTTCGCTCTGCGCCAGACGGCGGATGTCCGTTCCGTCGAGCAGGACGGCGCCCTCCTGCGGATCGTACAGCCGGGTCAGCAGGCTCATGATCGAACTCTTGCCGGCGCCTGTCGCGCCGACGAAACCGACAAACGCCCCCGGGCGGATTGCCAAGTCGATGCCCGTCAAGACCGGCTCATCCGGCTTGTAGCCAAACGTCACCCCGGCAAAGCGCACCTCGCCGCGCACCTCGCCAAGCACCGTCGGCCGCTCCGGGTCGACCACCGACGGTTCGATCGCCATGACGCGGCCGATGCGCTCGGCGGCGATCACGGAGGACTGCAGGGTGTTCCACTGCTGTGTTATGGAGTTTATTGGATTGAAAAATTGCCGGATGTAGCTGATGAAGGCGTACAACGTACCAAACAGGATGGCGTGCCGAAGCATCGCGCCGCCGCCGAGCCACACCACGGCCGCGACCGACAGGTTGCCGAGCAGGTCGAGCGATCGGTTGAACATCACGGATGTTCCGTACTCCCGAATGTTCGCCATCCGGTAGTCGTGATTGAGCGCCCCGAAACGGTCGGCCTGACGGCGCTCCTGATGGAAGATCTGGATGATGCGCATCCCCGACAGGTTCTCGGCGAGGAATGCGACCACGCTCGACAGGCGCGTGCGCGTGGCGTGGTACGCATCGCGCAGCCTGCCGCGAAAGACGAGCGACACGCCGAAGATGACGGGCAGGACGACCATGCACTCGCGGGCGATACCGGCGTCGAGTTCAAACATGGCGACAATGATCATCAGAATGGACAGCCCATCCCGGATCAGGCTGAGGAAGAACTGTGTAAAAAACTGACTCACGGTCTCCGTGTCGCTCGACACGTTCGTGACGAGCCGTCCGATCGCGTTCCCGTCAAAAAACGCCATGGCCTGGCGCTCAATATGCGCGAACAGGCGCATCCGGATCGCCTTGACCACACTCTGGCCGGCGTATTGCAGGATCACCATCTGCGCGATATTGGCCGCGGCCCCGAGGATTGCGACGCCGACGTACAGCAGGCTGATCATGAGAAGGGCGTGCGGGTGCGGATGCGCGACGGACAGGTCGCGGTCGATCGCGATCTTCACCAAAAAGGGCTGCAGCACGCTGCTGGCGTTAAAGACGACGACCAGTCCGACGACGGCGGCAAAGTGCCAGCCGTAGGGGCGGGCGAACGGAACGAGCCGTCCGAGGCTGCGCATGCTGCCCGTCTGCGGGGCGGCGTTCTGCCGCCTGTCGCGCGGTTGCGCGTCGGGCGAGCGGTCGCGCGCAGAGGACGGGGTCTGGCTTCTCACGCGGACGCCCCCTTTTCTTCCTGCCTGCGCCACATGTCGGCGTACGTCCCGCCCGCGGCGAGCAGTTGCGCGTGCGTGCCGCGCTCGGCCACGCGGCCCTCCTCCAGGACGATGATCAGGTCGGCGTGACGCACGGCGGACAGCCGGTGCGCCACGATCAGGGTGGTCTTGCCCTGACGCAGGTGGCGGATGCGCCGGATGATGCGCTGCTCCGTCGCCGCGTCGACTGCGGACAGACTGTCGTCCAGGATGAGAATCGGGGCATTCTTCAGAAACGCGCGGGCCATGGCTGTACGCTGCTTCTGGCCGCCCGAGAGGGTCACGCCGCGCTCGCCGATCTCCGTGCCATAGCCGGCCTTGAAGCGGGTGATTTCCGACGCGATCTGCGCATCCGCCGCGGCAGCCGCGATCTGTTCTTTTGAAGCTGCGGCGTCGCCAAAGGCGATGTTTTCGCCAATCGACGTGGAAAACAGGAATCCGTCCTGCGGCACATAGCCGATCGCGTCGCGCAACGTCTCCAGCGAGATGTCGCGCACGTCGTGTCCGTCGATCAGGACCCCGCCCGCCGGCGGGTCAAAGATCCGGGGAATCAGGTTGACAAGCGTCGTCTTGCCCGCCCCCGTGCGGCCCACGATACCAAGCGTCTGGCCAGCCTGAAGCGCGAAATTCACGCCCCTTAGCACGTCGCGCCCGTCGCCCGGATAGTGAAAGGCCGCCACGTCCACCTGCACGGCGCCGGCGACGTCGCAAAGCGGCAGGGCCGCGGCGCTGTCGTGCACCGAGGGCTCTTCGCGCAGCAGGATCGACAGCCGCGCCATGGACGCCGACGCCCGCTGAAAACTGTTGATCACCGCGCCAATCTGCTGCAGTGGGTTGAGGATCATCCCCAGATAAAGTGTGAAGGCGACGAACATGCCGATTTGAATCGTTCCATGGACTGTGAGGTAGCCGCCGTACGAGAGCGCGATGGCAAAACTGAGCGATCCCATGAGGGGTATGAAGGACTGGAAGAGCGCCGTGCGGCGGAACATCTTCATCTGCTGGACCACGATCCGGTCCACCCGTTCGGCGAACCGCCGTTCTTCGACAGGCTCGTTCGCCGTCGTCTTGATCAGCCGGATCGCGGACAGGCTCTCTTCCGTCAGTTCGGCCATGTCGGACAGCGATTCCTGCACCTCACGCGAGGCGTCGCGGATCCGCGGGCCAAACCAGGCGATGAAGACGGGCACCGTCGCAATCGGGATCACGCTCACGAGCGTCAGCGACACATTGATCGTGGTCAGTGTCATGAAGAGCGATGCGCTAAGCAGAAAGACCGCGTTGGTGACACTGTTCATGGCGCCGGACAGCATCTCGCGCACGGCGCGCACGTCATTGACCGCGTGGTTGAGCAGATCCCCGACGCTGCGGTGATGGTAGTATTCAGCCGGGAGCCTCTCCCAGTGCGCAAACAGCCGTCCGCGCAGTTCAGACTCAAAGACGCGACCGAGCTGTCCGTTGCGAAACTGGCCGATGCCGAACAAGACCGTGGACCCCGCACCAATGGCCATGAGCAACAGTGCGTAGTGGCCGACGCCGGTCCATGTGATGCGGTGCGCCGTCACCGCCTGGGCAAACTGGCCGACAACGCGCGGGAACTGGACGATGATCAGCTGCGACACGATGATGGAAGCGATCGACAGTGCGTACGGCCATTTGTTGCGCCAGAAAAAGCCGCGCAGTAAATGTTTGGGATCGTCTATGGCGTTACACCTCCATAGACATTTTAACACAAAACTATTCCGTTATCCGAAGGAATTTCACGGTTTCTTCGCGTGTGCCCGGTTTTGCTGTTTCAACAGGGCGAAGTATTCGTCAATCACGGTCTGCGCCATCGGCGCCGCCGCGTGAAACCCTTCGCCGGTGACATTCGGGATCACCGCGGCAACGGCGATCTGCGGGTGATTGTAAGGAGCGTAGCCCACGAACACGGAGTTGTTCTTGAGTTGGTTCGCCGTCTCGGCCGTCCCCGTCTTGCCCGCGACGTTGATCGGATCATTGCCAAAGAAGTACGTGCCCGTTCCCAGGCTGCCGTGCGTCGCAAGTTCCAGCCCCTGTTGCATCAGTTTCAGGTATTGTTGCTTGACATTGACCTTGTCGACCAGATGGGGCTTGAAGACCTTGATCACTTTCCCCGACGGCGACGTGATCTCGTGCACCATCTGCGGCTGATAGCGGTATCCGCCATTGGCGATGGCCGCAATGTACGTCGTCATGCCGATGGTGGAGTACGCCTCCATCTGGCCGATTGCCGCGGCCGGCAAGTCGTAGAGCGTCGGCGGGTTGGCGTACGTCACGTACCCTGTCTGCTCGCCAGGCAGGTCGATCCCGGTGGGACTCGTCAGGCCGAACTGCTTGCCGAGATTCTGAATCTGCCTGAGCGCCGCCACCCGCGGCCCGTTGAGCCACGCGCTGATGTTGCTCGGAGGGTTGTTCGTGTTGTAGTGTCCCATGTTCAGGCCGACCTGATAAAAGTAGGTGTCGTCCGAGACCTCAAGCGCCGTGCGCAGGCCAATCACGCCAAACCCGACCGGGTTCCAGCTCTGCATAAAGTAATTTCCGATCCAAAGGCCGCCCTGGTCGTTGACTTTCAGGGACGGCGTAATCTCGTGGTGCATGAGGGCCGCCATGGCCGTGAGCATCTTTTGCGTTGAGCCCGGCATGTAAAGACCGCTGATCGCCCGATTGAAGCCGGCCGAGTTCGTCAGGTACTGCTCATAGTGCGCCTGGCTGATCCCCCCGATCCACCAGTTCGGATTGTACGTGGGGTAGCTCGCCATGGCAAGAACGGCGCCGGTGTGCACGTTCATGACAACGATCGTGCCCGAATGGACGTTTGACTCGCCCCGATTGCGCAGGTACTGGATGCGGCTGATCAACGCCTGTTCCGCATCTTTCTCCAGTGTTCCGTTCATGTTCAGTATGAGGTTGTTGCCGGATACGGGCGGCTGGTACACCGCGCCGCCGGGCTGCGGCACCCCGGCGTTGTCCACCGGGATCTTCATGGCGCCGGAATGGCCGCGCAGCACGCTCTGATACTGCTGCTCCAGACCGGCGAGCCCGACCTGGTCGGTCGGACTGTAGCCGTGCGCCGTGTACCAGGCCGCCTGGTTGGATGGTATGGCGCCGACATACCCCAGTTCATGCGCACCGATCACGCCTTGCGGATAAACGCGGCGCGGCGTGGCCATCATGATAATGCCCGGAAGACTGTTGCGGTGCTCTGCGACATAGGAGATCTGGAGCGGCGTCGCACTCTGCGTGAGGGTTGCCGCGGCCTCCCACTGGTTCGTGACCACCATCGTATGGTACAGCTTCTGCGCGTTGATGCCGAGCGGCCCTGCGAGTCGCCTCGCCACTGCGTGGGCGGAGACAGAGTCGTTGTTGTAACGGACGTACAGGATGCTGAACTGCGGCGTGTTGGTCGCGAGCACCATGCCCTGACTGTCGAAGATCTTGCCTCTCGGACCGGGTATGGGCAGCGTGGAGTAGTTTTGTGATTGCACGACGGTGTCGTATTGACGCCCCAGGGTAATCTGCACATAGCCCAACCGTACGACAAGCGTCGTCATCGCCAGTGCAATGGCCGAGGCGAACCACCCTACCCGCCTGGTGGTCAATGTCCGTCTCGGACGCTCTTCTCGACGCACCGACACATCACTTCCTTTTCGGCAATTGAGTTCATTATCGTACAGCAGGGCCGTCCGGGACATGATGGCTTGCTGAAAATATCCCTGGAACCATCACCGATCCTTGAGCAAAGCGCCCATCCCTTCACGGTGCGCCTGACATACCCTATAGCAACTCCTGACGGAAGGAGGAAATGCCATGTACGGTGTGTTTGGTGGATATACCCGGTGGGCGGTGGTGTTTCTGATCATCTTCGTCCTGTTCTTCCTCTTCGTGCCGACCTATGGTGCGGGTGCTGCCGGAACCCCTTCCACGGCGGCTGTCGTCTATTAGGGAACAGGCGACTGAGCCCTCCGGTGACGAGGACTCCCACATGCGGACTTTGGTCGCGCCTGCCGGAACCGGGTGCGGATGCGTCCGCACCCCTCGACCCGCCCGGCAGTCGACCCTGCTTGGGCTGGAACGGGCCTGACATGGGCCGGTCATGGGTTTGCAGGCAGACATGGTCAGCCCGGCATGGGCCGGCCGGCCTGTGGACCAGCTCGTCCGCAACACTATGACTGTCCCATTATACTCGCCATTCTTGAAAAAAGGTTGAACCAAGTCAGTGAAAGTATGCCGAATTCCGGCGGGCTCTGGCGCCCGCCGGATTTTTCACTCGCTCTGCTGCCTCACTTGCGAGGCGTCATAGAGTTGGCAATCGACGTCAATCCCTGCTTCGTTGTCAAAGGCTTGTAGCTCCGGACGGTAGTGCCCATCCACCCGTGGAACCTCCCCTTGGCGGCAAAGAGCAGGTAATATACTCCGTTTCGGGTGAACTGCAGACGTTGCACGTGCCCGTCATTGAAATACACGGCGGGCACGTGCCGGTTAAGACTTACGTGTTCCCCATACCCTGCCGGTATCGGATCGAGCCGGGAATTTGAATTGGTCGCAAATTCGACAATCCACTCTGCTTTCGTGGAGTTCTGGTATTTTGTCACAACAATGCCCTTGGTCCCGTTCACTGTCACGCTCGGTGTTACGGATGCCACCTTAAACGGGAAGATGTGCGTGTTCGGTGTCATGGGAGCAAACGGAGGCTCGGTCGATGCGTCTGCCCTGGAGGCGCCAAACAGCATCATGGTGGTCAAGAACATGCCTGTAATGACAGCAAAGGATTTTCTCATGCTTAGCCGCTCCTTGGATGCGAAATTATGACTGCGTGCATGCCCGTATTTCATTCTGCAATCAATCTCGCGGCAGCAACAGGACCCACGCGGCTGTATCCTGTGACGGTCGTAGCATGACAGTCGCCTTGGCGGCAGCCGCACTCTCGAATGGATCTTGCCTACAGATTAATGCTAAAATGGGTTAAGTGCCCATGTAAAAGGGTTAAGTGAGACGTCTCTCTTTGACAGTATTCGACGAATCTGTGATGGGGTGAGCGTAGGTGACGATTGGACGCAAGATTCGACAAGCTAGAATAGAGAGGAATATGTCCCAACGCGAATTGGCGGGGGAATCCATGTCCAAGGCGCTGATCAGCCAAATTGAGAACGATAAGGTGTGTCCATCCACCAAAACATTGACCACCATTGCCATGCGGCTCGATAAGCCTCTCGTTTACTTTCTTGACACATCAGGCCACGACGTGTCGGTAATCTCCGAACTGCTGGAGGCCGTCTGTCGCCTGTTCGCCGACGGCGAGTACGAAAGGGCCGTGTCCGAAGGCTATACGGCGTTGGAGTTGGCAAACGCCCCAGTCGAAGAGGACATCACAAGCGTCCTGAAATTCATGGTGGGCAGGGGACTGTACACAATCGCTCCCCGCAACGCCATGAAGAATATCAGAGACCACACGGATATGACGGCAAGCGCACTGCCATCCGGCATCCATCCTGTTTCTCCTTGACGAACCGTGGTTCCGTGAGATCTTCAGACCCGGTCCGGCACGCCCGCCCCTATCCGCCAATGGTGGCGCCCGCGAAGTTGAGCGTCATGCGCGGCGCACTGTTCGCCGCCGCGAAATTCACCGTGACTGTACCGAGACACTGGCCCTGTCCGTCGGTCCCGTCCTGCTTATTGCCACCGATCACCACGCTCTGGCCGCCGGGAAACTGCACCGTCGAGCCCCTGACGGCGCCGGTGACGGTCAGATTGTTGTTGTAGTCGGTGATGTTGCCACGGACCGCCGTCTTGCTTGGTTTGGATCCGTGAATCGCTTCATTCTGGCCGATCGCCAGGACCGCCGTCCCGCTTGGATTGGAGACGTCGCCGTAGACCGTGATCCCGTTCCCGATGAGCGCGACCTCTCCGTTGATGGAGACGGGCTGTTGCGGCGATCCGACGACGACGTCGTTCCCGGTGATGACGAGCGGGCCGTTGATCTTGGGCCCAGTCAAAACGGCCCCGTTGCCTGTCACAAGCGCGCCGCACGTGACGGAGCCGTTTTGCGTGTCGTTGGCCCCCAGCAACAGAGCGGTTCCGGTCGCGGCGTTGATCGTCGCGTTTTGCCCCGTGGCCACCAGCAAATGCAATTCATTCAGAATTACCGTGTCGTTCGCTCCCGTGACGACAGCCACGTGGGGGGACGAGCCCTTCACCGTGTCACCGCCCCCCTGAATCCACACCGCCGCCGCGCCTTCCCGCAACCGAACGCCGGCGTACACCGCGCTGATCACCGTGAGTTGGTTGTGACTGTCGCCATGGCCAAAACCGGTCACGCTGGCCGCTGCGCCGTTCACGACGATGCTGCCGCTTCCCGTTCCCGTGAGCGAGATGGGCGGAGCGCCCGGCTGGCTCACGGATAGGTCGTGGACGTCCTGCAGGGAGCTTGCGATGGACACGCTGGCGACATTGCCGCCGCCCGAGCCCGTTCCAGGACCGGCCGCCTGAATGCCCCCCGGCTCCGTCAGCGTCACGACGCCGCGGCCAGAGACGCCCGTGGCCCGCATGATGACCGGAAACACGCCGGCAACCGGAGGGCCCACCGTCACGACATCCGTGAAAGGCGGCGCGCCAAGTTGCTTGAGATCGCTGTTCACGGCCGTCTGCAGTTGCGTGTACGCCGTGCCGGACTTCAGGTCCAGCGCACCCGCGTCCCGCTCGACCAGAGAGATCGCGGCGTCGATCCCCATGCGCGCATTGTACAGCGCCTGCGTGCGGTCGCGGCTAAAAGCGGCCGCTTGGTAGGATTGGCTGACGTACGACAGGATGGCGGAAGCGAAGAGCGCGAGGATCGCAACCAAAACGACCACGGCAATGAGCGTGGCCCCCTCATCCCGCGAGGTCCCCGCTGTCACAATCGACCGTCGCCGTCTTGCACGCCGTCCGCCCATGCCGATCTCCCCCATCGCGCCGTCCGTCCTCTGTGTCGCGCGCACATATGTCAATAATCATGCAGTCCAATCATAAACTGGTATTCGACGGAGTGCGCACTCGTCACGCCTGGGCTGCCCGGACCCGCACTGTGCGTCACAATATCTGCAGAGAAGGTCGCCGCACTCTGCACCTGGAATGTTGTCCCGGAGAAATCGGTGCCTTCGGAGAAGATGGGCGTAACGTCCGACGGCGGCGGGTACACTGGCGGATTGGCCGCCGGATTATACGGCAGCCCCCCCGGAAACAGCCCCAGGACAAAATGCCCTCCGTATGGCACGACCGCAAGGCAGATGAAACCGCCGGACGCCGCGCCGTACACGGGAGCGGACGATGGCGCGATTCCTTGGAGATTCGTGACCTTGAGCGCCAAAACCGGCACCGCTCCGGCGGTTGGCCCCGCCACGAACATCTGCGGACTCGACGGTGTCACGGTGCCGAGTTCCACCGTATTTTGCGCCAGTTTCTCGGCCATCCAATAGGCCTGCGACGTGTCGGACAGCCCGATTGCCCCGCCGCCGGCGGCGGCGTACACGCCGAGCACAGCGCCAAACAACGCGACAATGGCCGCGGAAACGAGACCGGCGATGAGCACCGCGGCGAGCAGTTCGATCAGGGTCATGCCGTCGTCGCCGCCTGGCGCGCTTCTGTCACGGCGCTTGGCGAGCGCCCGCCTGGCCCTGTCGCACCACCGCTCCATTGGCATCACCACCTTCCCTTGCCCGCGGACACAATCGGCGCGGCCAGACATCCTCTCTTTCCCCCGCGGGCTGTCCGCGAGGCGCCGCGCGCGGATACAGGGCGCTTTGCGACTCTGGCGGATCAGCGCGAAGTCCGGGCATCAGGGAGCGGGCGGGTCCGCGGAGGGGTCCACGATCGCCTGCAACGACACGGAATGAACCGCGCCTCCCGGCGGTTCGGTAAAGGTGACCGTGACGGTCCACTGATGGAGCGACAGCGCGGACGACTGCCAGGGCGGACTCGCGGGTCCAATAATGGACTCCGTATAGGCGATCCCGCGGACGCTCGCGAGAATAGGCGCGGCAACCTTCGGCGGCGCTTGCCCGCTAGTGGCGGCCGCGATCGCCTCTTGCCTGACCAACTGCACGCCCTGCTTCGCGTACACGAGCGCCTGCTCCGTCGCCCGGTCCAGCGCAAGCCACCGCGACGCGGACGTGGCGAAAAGGATGAACGGCCCCGTGATGATCCCGAGGATCGCCACGGTCGCCATCACCTCGATCAGAGACTCGCCGCCTTGTCCCATCGCGCCGCACCGCATGCGTAACACTCCTTTACGGATCACCGCCTCAGTTGGCGTCGCTGGCGTACAGCGAGTACGTCACGGTCGCCGTCACCCGCCCTGGCTGGGATGAATCCACAATTTCAATGTGATCCATCCTGGTGAGTTGCACTCCGTGTTCCAGACCGCGGACAAACTGCAGGATCTGCGGCCGGGTACCCGTCACCGTGACCGTCACAGGGTAGAGCAGCAGCTTCACGCTCCCCGCGGCCGGTCCGACGTTTGCCACAGCGCCCGTCGGGGTAAGTTGAAACGCCAGGAGCGAAACGCCTGTGGTCGCGGTCAGTCGGCTCACGCGGCGCAAGACCGATGGAATGTCCAGCTTATCCGGAAGCGCGCGGGCGGCGGCCGCCAGGCTCCCGGCCGACAGGTGCGGCACGTCCGCCAACGACGCGGTGAGGTCCTGAATCTGCGACTGGTTCGACTGCACCTGCGCCTGCAGTTTCTGCAGCGCGGATTCGGACGCGTTGCGCGCCGCGTAGAGCGTCCCGGCGGAGAGCAGCAAGAGCGTCACGATTCCGATCTCACGCCTGAAGCGCCGCACTTGTCCCATCCCTGTATCCCACATCAGCGGCCACCCGCCTCTGCTGCGCCCGGCAGTTCCGCCGCGAAGCTGATCTGCACCGCCGGCGCTCCGCCGAGCGCCACCGAGTGAACTGACACGTCCGCGAAGGCGCGGTTCGTCTGCAGTTGCGCGACCGCCTGCGCGGCCACCGCCAGCGTTGGCGCCACGACTGTCCCGGTGAATGAACCGTTTGCGTACGCCAGGCCGCCCATTTGCGCGCCGGCGGGAAGCGCCGCGAACAGGGCGGCGAGGCCGCCCGCCGGGTGAAGCTCGGACGCCGCCAACAAGCGCACCTGCCTCGCCGTTGCGGCCTTGGCCAAGACACCCTGCGCGGCGAGCCAGCGGGCAGTCAACGAGCGCAGGGCCAAATCCTGCTCGGACAGCGAGAAGCGGGCTCCCCCGGCCTCCTGCGCCGTCGCATACCAGGATGCGCCAAGCAGGGCGCAGGCGAGCAGGAGGAGCGCCGAGGCGAGCGTCACGATCCAGACGCGGACGCGCACGATCGGCGCCGCGGGCGGCAACAGGTTGATCTTCACCGCGGCACCTCCCGCGCCGCCAGACCGAACGCCGCCGCCGCCACTTGGCCCGCGGCCGCCCGCGAACCTGGCGGCCACTGCGCCAGCATCGGGACGCAACCCTTGTCGACCGCAAACGAGAGCGTCGCCAGTTCCACCGCAAAGTCGACCCTGTCGCGCAGGACCGCCGCCACGCGACCGAACGCGCCGACCTTGTCGAGCAGCAGCACGCGTCTCACCGCCTGTCCGTCTTTGAGAAAGTTGTATTGGATGAATGCCAATGAGCGATCGAGTTCATGACCGACGTCCGCGGCGTATCCGTCTTCGCCGTCCTCCCCGGTCCGCTCATCGCGCATATAGTCGGTGGGACGCACGGCGATGTGGCGCATGAAGACGAGATCGCTCCCGCGCATTACCCCCAGGGCCACACCGCCCCAGCCGAGGCTCACCAGCACGTCCACCCCGGGCGCGGCGGCAGTGGCTGGAACAACGCCGTCCGGCGCAAGTACGCGCGCCATGCCGAGCAGCGCCGGTTCGACCGCGACAGGGCGCAGACCCGCGTCCGCACAGAGCCGCACCCACGGCATGACCTCGCGGCGCGGCGCGGCCACGACGATGATGCTCAGTTCCCCCGTCTCTTCACCGTCGGCCTGTTGCACATGAAAATCGTACAACGGGTCGTCAAACGGGAGATGGACGCGCCGCTCCAGTTCCACGCTGAGGGCCGTCCGCAGCGCCCGCAGCGGCATCCGCGGCAGCGCGACGTGGCGCAAGGCGATGTGCTCCTGCGGCGCGGCGATGGCGACGCGAAAACCCCGCCACCCATTTTGCGCCACCGCTTCTCGCAGGCCCTGGACAAAGCGGTGCACGTGTTCTTCCTGCTCCGGATCGCCGTCAGGGCGCACGGCGTCCCCCGCCGGACGGATCCATGCCGCCCGCCTGCACACCGCATCCGCCCCGGGAGCAGCCTCGCACAGGAGCAACCCGCCGTCAATATCCATGCCCAGGAGCCCTGACCGCGCACGACGGCCGCCGCGTCCACGACTCCGTCGGGAGGCCCTGAAGTCCGTGCGGCGCGCGGCCTCTCCGGCAGTGAGCGCGCCCTCTGATCCGCCGTCCGCCGTCTTGCGCAACCGATCGCCTGCGGCGCCATCTATCGATACACGTTTCATTCGGACCTCCAGGTCGTCTTCCGATCGTCATTTACCTTAAGGTTGCCAGGTATGCCGCAATCCAATATGCCCCGTACATGTGCGTCCACACCGCCGCCGCCGCGATCGCGGGGCCGAACGCGATCTTCTCCTTCGCCTTCAGGCGTCCCATCAGGCGGAGACTCACACCAGCCACCGTGCCGAGAAACGACGCCAGTACCAGAGTCAGCACCACACCCGCCAGGCCGACAAACAACCCGACAAACACGAACAGTTTCACATCGCCAAACCCCATCCCGCCGCGGCTGACGATGCGCACCAGCAGCAGCAGCGCGAACCCCACGGCCGCGCCGGTCAAATAGGACGAGACACCGAGCGGGTGAAAGAACGCCCGGAGGGCCATGAGCACCGCGGTTGCCGGGAGAAGGATCGCGTCCGGGAGCCGGTGGTAAGCGAAATCGGCCGCGGACAGCACCGCCAGCGCGCTGACGCAAAACGCCCCGATGACGAATTCTGCGCTCAGGCCGTAGTGCAGCCATTCCAGCACGAGGAACACGGCCGTCATGAGCTCGACGAGCGGGTAGGCGACCGGGATGGCGGCCCTGCATGTCCGACAGCGACCGCCCAAGGCCGCCCAGGACGCGACCGGCACCAGGTCAAACCAGCGCAGTCTCGCGCCGCAGGCGTCACAATGCGAAGGGGGAGTCGCAATCGACTCCCCTTTTGGAACGCGCGTTCCCACCACATTGTAGAAGGAGCCGAACAACAGCCCGTATAGTGCGATCGGAATGGCGTACAACCACTGAGTGCTCACGACGTTCTCACAGCCTAGTTGTCGGAATAGGTAAGGGTGTTCGGATCGAGTGTTGACGTGCCCGGGTCAAAGGAACTCGGCAAACCTCGGGAATCGAGCGTGGGCGGCGTTTGGATCGTATGCCCGCCGGGACCCTGTCCTCCCGATGCGACGATGAAGCCCGTCGGCGACTGCGGATTCGTCCCCGGTCCGCCGTGAGTGCCGAACGACACCGGTGAACCATTGAACGAGAGCAAGACGTAACCTGAGACCGAACCCGAAGTCGTTTTCACAGGAGCATAGTAGATGTCGTTGCCCCACGAATCCGGCTCCGGAAACTGGGTGCTCAGGTACGGCCCGTAAGACTGCTGGCCGGTGACAACCTGCGTCCCGCCCGAATTCGTCGTTGTGTCAAGCACCCCCAGCGTCCCCGGATACTGCCCGTGGTCCGCCGCATAGCGCTCAATCGCCTGCTGCAGCGTGCCGAGGTTCGTCTCCGTCGTGTTGACCTTGGCCTGCGTGATCGCGCTCGTGACCACAGGGATCGCCACCGCCGCGATGATCCCCAGGATGACCACCACCGCCATCAGTTCAATCAGCGTGACGCCTTCGTCATTATTCATCTGCCGAAACATAGGCTGCCGCAACATGAGTTTTCCGAATCTGGTGCGCTGA
The DNA here is from genome assembly GCA_021821225.1 of Bacillota bacterium. The sequence continues at coordinate 18,576 of JAKACR010000006.1, forward strand.
ATCCTTTTCTGCCAGCCTTCTCTCTTCACCTGCATCCCCCTCAGATATGGTGCTGATGGCGCAACCCGGCGCAAGTGTCCCCCCTTGCGCGACGAAGGCGCACAGTGTTTTGCTACCACTATTATACTGGATTATCCCAACATCGCAATAGTTAAACTAACATCAAGAGCCACTTCAGAAAGTGTTCACACCCGGCCCGCGGCCGTCTCGCGTGCGCCGCGTCCTGGCGGCGCCGTCCGCGCGGCGGACTCCGCTCAGTGCAACTGCTGGATCAGCGAGAACGACGGCAGCAGCACCGCCAGCACGATCGTGCCGACCACCACGGCCAGGACGATGATCATGACCGGTTCAAGGATGGACTTTAGGCGGTCCGCGTTCGCCTCCACCTCCGCCTCGTAAAAGTCCGCGATCTTCTCCAGCATGAAATCGAGGTTGCCGGACTGCTCTCCGATGACGATCATCTGCGACACCAGGGCAGGAAAGACCCTGTTTTGCACAAACGGCGCCGCCAGCGACCGCCCCTCCTGCAGACTCGCCGCCGACTCGCGCAACGTGTCGGACACGACGCTGTTGTCGACCACGTCGCTGACGATCCGCAATCCCTCGAGCACAGGCACCGCGCTCGCAAACAGCGAACTCATGGTCCGCGCCATCCGCGCCACGACGGCCTTCTGCGCCAGTTGCCCAAAAATCGGCAGGCGCAGCACCAGCCTGTGCTTGAAACGCTGGTACTGCCGCACGCGGCGCGAGAGGTAGCGGTCAGCCGCCGCAAAGCCGGCGAGCGCGGCCAGGAACAGCCACCAGTACGACTCCAGCAGATGACTCAGGGCGAGGATGATGCGCGTCGGCAAAGGCAACTGCGCATGATAGGACGCGAAGATGGCTGTAAACGTCGGCACGATGCGCACGAGGAGGAACACGGTCACGACGATCGACACGCTTCCGAGCACGGCGGGGTACAGCAGCGCGGACTTGATCTTTTCGCGCGTGTAGTACGCCTTTTCAAAGTACCGCGCCGCGCGGTCGAGCGCGTCGTCGAGCGTGCCTCCGATTTCGCCCGCGTGCACCATATTGATGAACACCGGCGGGAATATCTTGGGCGCGGTCTTGAGCGCTTCCGACAGTTGACGCCCCTGCGCCAGTTCCTGCGTCAGTCGCTGCAGCGCCGACCGCAGAGGGTGCGAGACGGTCTGGCCGGCCATGACGTGAATGCTCTCGAGCAGCGTGACGCCAGCCCGGATCAAGGTGGCCAGCTGGCGGCAAAACACGGCGAACTCCTGGGCGCTCACGCCGCTCCCGACGTGGATCTCCTTCTTCCACCACGGTTCGCGCGTCGCCTCCTCCATGGACAGAACGTACAGCCCGGCCAGACGCAACGAGCGCTCGACCGCGTCGGCGTCGCGTCCGCTGGCCCTGCCGCGCGTCGTGCGGCCCCGCCCGTTGATCGCCCGGTAGCGAAACCCCGCCATCTCGCATCCCCCCTCGCGCCGCGCAAGCCGGCCTCAGACCGTGTGCACCACGCTCGACCACTCCGCCGCATGCTGCCTGAACTGCGCTTCGCTGATGCGGCGGGCCTGCAGCAGTTCACGCAGCGCCATGTCCATCGTCTGCATCCCAAACGCTTTGCCCGTCTGCATCGCCGTGCGGATCTGGTGCACCTTCTCCGAGCGCACCAGATTGGCCACCGCCGGCGTGTTGACGAGGACTTCCGCAAGCGCCACGCGCGACTTGCCGTCCGTGCCTGGCAGCAGCCGCTGCGACAGGACGCCGAGCAACACGCTTGCCAGTTGGAAGCGGATCTGCTGCTGCTGGCCAGGCGGAAACACGTCAATCACGCGGTCGATCGACTGCGGCGCGTCCGGAGTATGCAGCGTCGCGAACACCAGGTGTCCCGTCTCTGCGGCCGTGATGGCGGTGGTGATCGTCTCGAGGTCGCGCATTTCGCCCACGAGCAGGACGTCCGGGTCCTGCCGCAGGGCAGCGCGCAGCCCCGACGCGAACGACTGGGTGTCCGAGCCGATTTCGCGCTGGTCGACCACCGATTTGTCGTGTCCGTGCAGGTACTCGATCGGATCCTCGAGCGTGATGATATGCCGCTTCTGATTGCGGTTGATGTAGTCGATCAGCGACGCGAGCGTGGTCGATTTTCCGCTTCCGGTCGGGCCCGTGACGAGAAGCAGGCCGCGTTCGCGCTCGGCGAAGGTGCGCACGACGGCGGGCAGGCCGAGTTCCATGAAGTCGGGCACGCGCGTCGGCACGATCCGCACGGCCAGGCTGTGGCAGCCGCGCTGGCGAAACGCGTTCATGCGGAAGCGCGACACCCCCGGCAGGCTGTACGACAGGTCGCACTCGCCGCGCTCCTGCAAGACGGCCCACTGGGCATCCGTAAGGACGTCGCGCACGATCCGCTCCGCGTCCGGGGGCTGCAGCGGATCGCCCGGCAGGACGCATAACTCCCCCGCCACGCGCAGTATGGGCGGCATTCCCGTGGTCACATGCAGGTCGGACGCTTTCTCCCGCACCGCAAACTCCAGCAACTCCGTGATCGTCCTTTGCACCGTGTGCTCACTCTCCCGCCCGTTCACTCTCTCCACGCCACGCGCACCACCTCGGCCAGCGTGGTGACCCCTCCCGCCGCCTTCTCCAGGCCGTCCGCGAGCAGCGTGGCAAAGCCTCTCTGCGCAGTGTACGCGCGGACCTGGGCTTCCGGGGCGCCGTCCAGGATCATGCGGCGCAGCGGCTCGTCCACGCGCACCAGTTCGTGCACGGCCACCCGCCCCCGGTAGCCCGTGTGCCCGCACGCGCCGCACCCGTCCCCGACGGCAAAATGCGCGTCCGCCTCACGCGTCGCGTCGTCGCCCCAAACCTTGCGGATCCAGTCCCACTCCGTCTGCGACGGAGTGTGCGCCTGACGGCAATCCGGACACACCCGGCGCACGAGCCGCTGGGCGATCACTCCGCTTAGCGCGGACGCCACGAGGAACGGCTCGATGCCCATGTCCGTCAGGCGGGCGACCGACTCCACCGCGCCGGACGTGTGCAGCGTGGACAACACGAGATGCCCCGTCAGCGCGGCGCGCGTCGCGATCTCGGCGGTCTCTCTGTCGCGAATCTCGCCGACCATGACGATATCCGGGTCCTGGCGCAGGATCGACCGCAGTCCCGCCGCAAACGACAGACCCGTCGACATGTTGACCGCCACCTGATTGATACCCGGAAGCTGGTATTCGACCGGATCCTCGATCGTGACAATATTCACCGCGGGCGTGTTGCACTCCTGCAGCGCCGCATAAAGCGTCGACGTCTTGCCGCTGCCCGTCGGACCGGTCACGAGCACCATGCCGGACGGGGCGGCCAGCATGTCCTGCACCGCGCGCAGGTGCATCGGAGAAAACGACAGCCGATCCAGGTTCAAGACGCCCGTCCGCTGGTCCAGGATGCGCAGGACCACCTTTTCGCCGTACAGCGTGGGCAGCGTCGACACCCGCACATCGATCTCGCGCCCGTCCACCGCCGTACGGAAGCGCCCGTCCTGCGGCAGCCGCCGTTCCGAGATGTCGAGACCCGCCACGATCTTCACGCGCGCGGTCACCATGCTCTGCAGGTCCTTCGGCAGGCTCTGCCCGGGCCGCAGGACGCCGTCCACGCGAAAGCGCACCTGCACGTGGTCCGATCCGCCGTCAAAGTGGACGTCGCTCGCGCGGTCCTTCACCGCCTGCGCCAGGATCTGGTTGACGAGCCGCACGATCGGCGAATTGTCATCGACCAGTTCCGCGTCGGCCGGTTCCGCCGCGGTGTTCGCCGCAACCGACTGCAGCGCCTGCCCGAGCGACTCTTTCATGCCGTAGTACCGTTCGATGAAGTTGCGCAATTCATCCTTTGCGGCGATCGCCGGCGAAATGGGGAATCCCGTGGCGATGCGCAGGTCGTCAATGGCGTAGTAGTCGAGCGGATCCGCCATGGCGACCACCAGCCGATTGCGCTCCCTGCGCAGCGGCAAAACCACGTAGCGCCGCGCCATATGGTCCGGAACGAGGGCGAGGGTCGCCGGATCAAGCCGCTCCTTGACGATGCTCACGCGCGGGATGCCGAGTTGAAACTCAAGCACCTCCATCAGTTGCTTCTCACTGATCATGCCGTGATTGATGAGCACGTCGCCCAGGCGCTCTCGCGTCTGCTCCTGAATCCGCAACGCCTCCTGCAACTGCCCGGCCGTCAGGACGCCCGCCTCATGCAACAGATCCCCGATCCGCTTGCGCGCCATGTCCCCATCCCTCCCGCCTCAAGCCCCGGCCTGCTCCTCCCGGTGCGCGCCCGGCAGATCGACAAGCACCACCAAGTCCCGGCCGCCCCGGTTCCACACGCGCTGCTCCGGTTCGCCGACGGTCTCGATCGACCGCTCGTCCACTTCCACGACATCGAGCGCCGCGTCCACCAGGAATCCGTTGCCCTGCGTCACCAGAAGCCGCGCGTCGACCGTTGGCGGTTCTTCCCGCGCCCCCAGAAGCTGCCGAAAATCCTGCACGGCAATCACGCTGCCGCGCAGGTTTGCCACCCCGAGAATATGCCCTGCGACGCCCGGGACCGGACGGATGGGCAGTAGGCGTTCGATGCTTTGCACCTGCTTGACGGGAATCCCGTATCGCCCGCTCCCCGCCCGCACAACCACGATTTTCATCCTTTGCCCGCCTTTCTTCCCCACCGTCAGAACGCCGCCGGATCCAGGATCAGCGCCACCTCTCCATCCCCGAGGATGGTCGCCCCGCCAATGTGGGTGTGATCCTTGACAGCCTGCGGGAGCGGCTTGACGACCACTTCGCGCTGGCCTGTGACGGCGTCTACGATCAGTGCCACCTGCCCCTTGCCGCGGCTGAGGATCAAGGCGTACCCCGCCTGTTCCGGCTCCGGCAGTCCAAAAATGCGCCTGGCGCGCGCCACGGGCGTCGTCTTGTCCCGCCACGTGACGACTTCATGCGCGCCAACCCTCTCCGTCGCAGGCTCGGTCTGGATCTCCTCGACGGCCGTCAGCGGCACGGCGAACGGATGGCCGTCAATCTCCACCATGATCGAGGGGAGAAGCGCCAGCGTGACGGGAAGAATCACGGTGAAACGCGTTCCCACGCCCGGCGTGCTCTCGATTTCCACCTTGCCCGACAGCGACTGGATCTTCGCCTGGACCACGTCGAGCCCGACGCCGCGACCCGACAGGTCGGAGACCTGGTCGGCCGTCGAAAAACCCGGAACAAACAGGAGATGGTACACCTGTTGGTCTGTCATGTCCTCGCCGTCTTTCACCAGTCCCCGCTCGCGCGCCTTGCGCAGCACCTTGGCGCGGTCAATGCCGCCGCCGTCATCCTCGACCTCGAGCAGCACGCGGTTTCCGGACGAGTAGGCGCGCAGCCAGATATGGCCCTGCGCGGGTTTCCCGTTGCGCCTGCGCGTCGCCGCACTCTCGACGCCGTGGTCCAGGGAGTTGCGCAGCAGATGCATCAGCGGATCGGCGAGTTCCTCGACCACCATGCGGTCGAGCTCGGTTTCTTCGCCGGAGACCGCGAAGGCGATGTCCTTGTCGAGCTGGCGCGCCGTGTCGCGCACCATCCTCGGGAACCGCTGAAACACACTCGAGACCGGGATCATGCGGATCGACATGATGAGTTCCTGCAGCTGGTTCACGGCGCGGCTCATGTGCGTCACGGTCTCGGTGAGGCGCTGGTCCTCCATCTCCCCCGCCAGACTCTCGAACCGCGTCTTGTCGATGGCAATCTCGGAAAACAGGTTCATCAGGGCGTCGAGTTTGTCCACATCGACCCGCACGGTCGCGGATCCGCGCCGCGGACCCGGGCCATTCCCGCGCGCCGCCACGACATTGGCCCCCTGCCTCGCGACGCCGTCAGAGCTCGTCCACTCGCGCAATTCCACCAATTCCACCTGCGACACGCCGTCGAGCGCCTGGCGCACCGTGCCCAGGTCATCGCGCGTCCACATGACAAACAGGATGTCGGCGCCAAATTGTTCCGCTTCAATCTCCGCGACCGTCGGCCGCGTGAACAGCAGGTGATCCTGTCCGCCGATCGCTTCAAAGACCAGGTACACACGGGCGCTCTTGAGGACGGTCGCGGACGGAAGGCGGATCCCGACCTCAAAGACCCTGATGTCCGGCTTGGCCAGCGCGGCTTCCACGACGTGCACCACGTGTCTGTCTTCCGTGAGGCGCCCGCCGGGGAGCACGCCGCGGCGCCTCACCTCGCCTTCATCCGCGTGCCACTCGTGCATGCTCCGGACGACGATCTCGTCGGATATGTTCGCCATCCCCGCGCCAATCTCCTCCGCGTCGCGCGTGTCGGCCAGCACAAGCGTCACGTCGCCCGTGTGCTCGCCCAAATCCAGCACCGCGGCCTCCGGAATGGTCAACAGCAGGTTGTCCTGGTCCAGCTGCTGCAAAATCTGCGCGAACCGCGCCATCGGCATGACGCACTGCGCCGAGAAACCGATGCAGATCTCGTACACGCGCCTGCCCGCCTCCATGGCGGACAGCGCGATGCGGCGCGCCAGTTCCCGATCGGACGCGCCGTCCGCGGCGGCCGGTGCATCCGGGCCCGCGGGCGCAGCCGCCTCGCCCGCCGCAGGCGCGTCCGACAGGACCCCGGCCCGCGCAGCCGCCACCTCAGTTTGCGCAGCCCCTTGCGCGACGGCGGGCGCGCCGTCCGGGGCCCCGCCCATCCGCCGGTCGCCGTCCCCCGGCTCCATTCCCGTGTCGGCCACCGAGACGAGCAGCGCCTCCAGTTCGTCCAACATCGCAAGCAGGGTGTCCACCAGCGCCCCATCGACATCCAGCCGGCCGGAGCGCACGTCGTCCAGGAGATTCTCCGCCCTGTGCGTAATCTCCCCCATCCGCGCGAAGCCCATGGTCATGGCCATGCCCTTGATCGTATGCGCGGCCCGGAAAATGGTCGCGAGCACCCCGGGGTCGGACGCCTGTTCCAGACGCAGCATCCCGTCCGACCACGCCTGGAGGTGCTCCCGCGTTTCATCCAAAAACATGCCCAGATAATCAGACACGGGCGCCACGCCATTCGCCGGGCGCGCCGTCGCGCCGCCTTCGATACCCCTTGCCCACAACGCCACCACCTTTATTCTGGAGCCCCTCGTCCGGAGCGAAATCCAAAACGGTCATATATAGCGTTTGAGGCTTTAATCAAACCCTATATATGGACAGACCTGCGACGGACCGGTCGAATTTCACAGTTCCGCTATAGCCTTCGCAACATGATACGGTATTGGCACTTACGCGCCGCACATACGGTCCCAGTTCAATTGTGCGCATGACACGGCATTTGTCAATTGGTGAATGTGATGGGACGCGAACCAAACTGCCGCGTGAGGTCTTCGGTCAGCAGTCGCCCGGCCAATGCGTGCCCCTTGACATTCGGATGCCAGCCGTCCGCCTCGAAGGGCTTGTAGCTCAAATGGTTGTCTTCCAGGTACTGCAGCATCTCGTCGTACACGTCGCAGACCGCCACATTCGGGCTGTGAAATGCCCGCGCCACCTTCATTTCCTCAGCAAAATAGAGATACGGCACGGCGTGGCGCCCGTCAAGATACGCCGCGGCCGTGACCGGCGGGGTCACGACAAGGACCGCCGCGCGCTGCGCCAGCGCCGCGCTGATTTCGGCGGAGACATCCTGACCGAAGACCGCCACGGGCGTCTTGTTCACGGCGTCGTTCAGGCCGCCCCAGGACAGGATCACAAGGCCCGGGCGGTACTTTGCGAGGACAGAGGAGAACTCGCCCTGCATCTGCCCGATGGCCATTCCGGGGACCGCCTTTTTCACGATCGTGTACGCAACGTGGTCATACACGGACATTGCGCGCAGCGCACGGGCGATGTACCCCCCCTCGTTGTCGTCCCAACCGGCGGCGATCGACCCCCCGAACACCGCGACGCGGACCTGAGGCCATCCACTGGCCGCTGCGGGCAGCGAGGCGACCGGGACCTGCGGGGGCGGAGCGGCGGCCTTGCCAACACGCACGGGCGGGTGAACATTCACCCGCCACACGACGACGGCGGCGACCGCCGCCGCTCCCAGCACTGCCATCACGGCTCTTCTCATGGGTGCCCTCCCGCAGTTCTCCTTGTCCGAACCATTGTCCGAATGGTATAGTCATGATGATACACGAAGACGACACCCGATTTCTAATGGCAGGAGGCCGAAACCGCGAGTGGAGTTTTGGAGGAACGCCCTCAACCTGGCGTTAATTTTGCTGCAGTCCGTCACGGCCCTGTTCGGGGCCTACCAGATCGTGTTTTCCGTATTTGGCTTGGTCTATCGCCCCAAACGCACAGGGGGCGCCGCGCAAAAGCGGTTTGCCGTTCTCGTCGCCGCGCACAACGAAGAGCGCGTCATTGGACCGCTGTTGGAAAACTTGAAGCACATTGACTATCCGGATGACATGTATGACATCTATGTGATTGCAGACAACTGCTCCGACGGAACCGCGGACATCGCCCGCAGGCACGGTGTGCACGTCGCCGAGCGGACCACCGACACCGACAGGGGAAAGGGGTACGCGATCCGCTGGATGCTCGAACGGCTCTACCACTCGCCGCAGCCGTGCGACGCCGTGGTCATGTTCGATGCGGACAATCTGGTCAGCCCGAACTTCCTGCAGGTGATGAACGACCGCCTTGTGGACGGCAAACTCGTGATCCAGGGTTACCTGGACAGCAAGAACCCGTTTGATTCATGGGTCAGCGTCTCGATGGCCATCTCCTACTGGTACACCAACCGCATGTGGCAGCTTTCCCGTCGCGCGCTAGGCCTGTCGTGCGCCCTGGGCGGAACGGGGCTGTGCATCGACATGCAATTGCTGCGCCAACTGGGCTGGGACGCCACCGGGCTTGCCGAAGACACGGAGTTTGGCGCCAAGTGCGTGGCGCGCGGCATCTACCCCTACTGGGCGCACGAAGCCCGCGTCTACGACGAAAAGCCGATCACGCTGCGCGCCTCCATGCGCCAGCGCCTGCGCTGGATGCAGGGTCACTTTTCCTGCGCCGAGCACTACATGCTGCCGCTTGTCAAGAGCGGTCTGCGCGAACGCAACCTCGCCAAGTTCGACGCGGCCGTCTACCTGTTTCAGCCGGCGAGCTTCCTGATCATCTTCCTTACCGGACTCGTCCTGTACCTGCAGATATCCGCGCCGTCGCTGTCCTTCATCACAGGCGCTCTCAAGTTCATGCCGATGTGGTTCTGGATCGTCGTGAACCTGTTTGTCGTCATACAGATGCCGCTGGCGCTGTGGCTTGAACGCGTCAACTGGCGGGCCTACCTCGGCCTGCCCCTGTTCCCGATTTTCATGATGACCTGGTTCCCCGTCACGCTTCTCGCCCTCTTCACCCGGCACAACAAAGTCTGGGCGCACACCAAGCACACGCGCTCCATCTCACTGGACGACATCGGCACCCATTAGCCGCGCAAGGTAGGCGTGAGGCCCCGCCACAGTGCGGGGCCTCACGTCTGCGCACGGGGTACACTCCAGGATACCGCCGTGTTCGGCCTGCCGGCCGCGGCGGGGTCTCACGCCTGCGCACGGGGTACACTCACTGGGCGGCGGCCTTTCGGATTATCTTCTCCGTGCTGTTTCTCCGTGCTGTTTCTCCGTGCTGTTTCTCCGTGCTGTTCCTTCAGCCCGTTCCGTGTCACGGCCCACAGCCGGCGCATCACGCCGTCCAGGAGGACAGGCCACCGTCCAGCGACCGGATGTGGGCAAACCCGCGTTCGCGCAATAATTCGCACGCCTGCGCGCTCCGGTTGCCGGAACGGCACACCACCACGACATCCCGGTAGCGGTCAATCTGGTCGACGCGGTATGGCAACTCATCCAGCGGAATGAGCCGCGAACCCTCGATGTGTCCGGACCGATACTCGTCCACGTTGCGCACGTCGATGACCACCATCGGGTCGGGCGCAAAAAGCCTGCTCTTCAATTCGGGCCAGCTGATCTTCACACAATCTGCCGCCATCCCTGTCCCACCTCGCTCAGAAGAGTTCGCGCTGCGGCGGCGCCGCGACCGCTTCAGCAGTCGCCGGCAAACGCCGAACGGATCAGCAGTTGCCTGCCGAACCAGGATTGCGCGTAGTCGATTTTCAAGCCTTGCATCAAGTACGCCACGCGCTTGGCGAACACGAACGGCAGCCCATCCACGTCCTGCACCATATCGTCCAGGTCCAATGACTCGTCCAGAGCCATGTGATACTGTGGACCGCCTCACCCCGCCGACAAGTACAGACGCAAGCGTTTGCCGCTCTCGTCCTCCATCACGCCAAGCAGGTAATCGCGCGCCGCGCCGCTCACCTCAATCAAACCATGTTCACCACCCCATATACCCCGTTAGGTATATGACAACAATTTACCCGCCGCCGCCAGCCTTGTCAAGCCACCCGCAAGCCGATCAGCGGGCCGGGGGACACTGGCGGCGGGACTTTACAAGATACCCGTCCGGGTATATAGTGGGCGTATCCGCTGCGCCTCTGCCAGCGTGAAGGCCCATTGGTGCGAAAATCCATTGGCACATGAGGAGGTCTCTGGTTTGGAACAAGTCGTGTCGGCAAGAGAATTGAAATCCCGGATGGCGTCCCCCGAAGGAGTCTTCATCCTTGATGTGCGCGGAACAAGCGCCTATGAGGAATGGCGTATCCAGGACCGCGGCGTGGAATCCGTGAACATCCAGACGTCGAAACTGCGGGCGAACGGACCCGCCGCATACCCGGAACTGCCCAAAGACCGCGAGATCATCACCGTTTGCGCCAAAGGCGTCGCAGCCCGCGAGGCCGCCGAAATTCTTTCGCGCGACGGCTACAACGTGAGTGTGCTTGACGGCGGCATGCAGGAATGGAGCGCGTTTCACCATCCCGTCACCGTGGCGGAAGACGGCGGCACGGAGATCATCCAGGTCCAGCGTTTGGGAAAAGGCTGTATTTCCTACGTGCTGGTCTCCCAGGGCGAAGCGATCGTGGTCGATCCCTCCCGGCACATCGCCGCTTACGAGGAGATCGTTCAGGAAAGAGGCGCTGTCGTCAAACATGTGCTCGACACCCACCTGCACGCAGACCACATCTCAGGAGGAACGTGGCTGGCGGCCGCAACGGGCGCAAAGTACTGGATCGGCCCGAGCGAGATGGAGGGTTCGCCGCGCGAGTACCATGCGCTCGGTGAAGGACTCACGTTCCACTTTGGCCAGGCGAAACTGGACGTCATCGTCATTCCGACGCCCGGCCATACTCCGGGGAGCACGTCCTTTCTGGTCAACGACCGCTACATGCTGTCGGGCGACACGGTGTTCGTGAACGGACTGGGCAGGCCCGACCTGGGCGGCAAGGCGCGCGAATGGGCGGGCATGCTGTACCGGACGGTCGTCGACAAGATCAGCCGGCTGGACGACGGCGTTCTTATTCTGCCCGCACACCATTCTGATTATCACGAGATCAATGAGCGCGGCTACGTGGGCGCGACCCTCGGCGCGCTGCGCGAAGAAAACGAACTGTTGCGCGGAGGCAGCGAGGAGCGGTTCACCGACGCCGTCGCGCAGCGCGCCGGAGCAACCCCGCCGAATTACGAGACAGTGGTGCAGATCAACCGCGGCGCCCTGGACGTATCGGACGACGAAGCGTCCGAACTGGAGATTGGCCCGAACCGCTGCGCGGTCAAGCACGCCTGATCCCGGATCCCAGGAAGCCTGCCGGAGAGAGAGCCGGGAAGGTCGCGGCGCAGCAGCGCTTGCGTCCGGTGTTTCCCGGCGGCGCCCGCTTCGTCACGGAGCCTCGCGCGAGGCTCCGTTTTGTCTTGTCCGAAGCGTCCTCCCCGCCCACACGGCGCCCGCCACCGTGACAAGACCGCCAAGCCCTTGGATCGGCGTGACGTGCTCCCGCAACAGCAGCAGACCAAACACGACCGTCCAAACCGGAAGCAGGTTCAGAAACGGCGCCGCCAC
>JAKACR010000155.1 GCA_021821225.1 Bacillota bacterium
GTTTACGCCGTACGTGGCGGAGATTTCCTGCAGTTGGACCGCATCCCGCCGCCGCTCTTCCCGTCTGCGCCCAGTCTTCGAACCAGTCTTCGAACCATTCTCCCGGATCGCGCCGGGCGTCTCGTACCCGCCGCGCGCCTTCAGCAGTGAGCGCGACGCTTGCACAGCCTCGCCGGCCGAGGCCACCACAGGCGAAACGTCCACGTTCCGCACCTTTTGCACCTTCGCCGCCACCCTGCGCCTGCCGCCCGACCGCCGACCGCGCTCGGCTTCTTCTGCGTCCGTCTTCGCGGCGTCCCGCGTCTCTGGCAGTCCGCCGTTCACCGCGCTCTTTCGTTTCTGTTCACGCGCCTGCCCCCTGCTCCTTCCCACGCTTGTCTCATTCTGAACGCCTTTGCTCATCTCATCCTGCGCGCCGCCCATCTCTTCACCGATTACCACTACCGCGGGCCTCCTGCGCTTGCGGACGAGTTTTCCCACTTCATCGCCTGTCCGGGCGTCGCCCCGTGCACCGTCTGCCCGTCCGTCGCCCCGCGCACCGCCTGTCCGGGCGTCGCCCCGTGCACCGTCTGCCCGTCCGTCGCCCCGCGCACCGCCTGTCCGGGCGTCGCCCCGTGCACCGTCTGCCCGTCCGTCGCCCCGCGCACCGCCTGCCCGGACATCGCCCCGTGCACCGCCTGCCTGACCGTCGCCCCGCGCACCGCCAACTTCCTGCCGCCGTCCACTCCCTCGCGCACCGCCTGCCTGACCGTCGCCCCGCGCACCGCCAACTTCCTGCCGCCGTCCCCCGCCTTGCGCTGCGCCCTTTTGCGATACGACTTTCCCCGGAGTCCATTGCGTACGGGGCGACCCCGAACGTCTCCCTCTTTGGCGCGGCTCAACCTGAAATTCGCCGCTGCGCACGGCCGCGAGTTGCTCGTTTTCCGCCTCAATGTCCAACACCTTGGCAACCATGGCAAAATCAATTCCGAGTTGCTCCTTGTTCGCCGTCAACACGCGCACGATCACTCTGTCGCCGATCCGGTACATCCGACGGAAGTGTTCCCCGATCAATGCGTGCAAATTTTCGTGATAATGATAATAATCGTCATCCAGATTACTGATATGGACCAATCCCTCAATCGAGCTGTCCAGTTCCACGAACACGCCAAAGCCGGTCACACCGGAGATGGTCGCGAGAAACTCCTCTCCGATCTTGTCGGACATGTACTCGATCTTCTTGACGAGATCCGTTTCCCGCTCGGCGTCCACCGCGATGCGCTCCCGGTCGGAACTGTGCGCCGCAACGTCCGGCAGCGTCGCTTGCAACCGCTTGATGCGCCTTTCGTCAAGCGTCCCGGAAAGCCAGTCCCTCACGATCCGGTGCACGACCAGATCCGGATAGCGCCGGATCGGCGACGTAAAATGCGTGTAATGCGTTGCCGCAAGGCCGAAATGTCCGAGATTCTCCTCCAGGTAGCGCGCCTGCTTCATGGAGCGCAACACGACGTGACTGATGATGAATTCCTCGCCGCGCCCGCGCACCGCGTCCAGCAATTCCTGCAGGGCGCGCGGGTGGATATCTCCCGCCGCTTTCAGATGATAACCGAAATTGTGCACGAATTCATTGAGTACAGCCATCTTCTCCTGTGCCGGTTTTTCATGAACGCGGTATAAAAACGGCACATCGAGCCAGGAAAAGTGTTCCGCCACCGTCTCGTTTGCCGCCAGCATGAACTCCTCGATGATCCGCTCGCTCACGCTGCGCTCGCGCCGCACGATCTCGGTCGGCCTGCCTTCCTCGTCGACGTGGATCTTCGTTTCCGCAAAGTCAAAATCCACCGCGCCGCGCGCCATCCTGCGCTCCCGCAGCAGGGCGGCCAACTCCTCCATCAGCCGGAAATCCGCCACGAGCGGCGCGTACGAAATAACCGCTTCCGGCTCTCCGTCCAGCACGCGCTGTACCGCGTCGTACGTCATCCGCTCCACCGTGCGGATGACCGACGCATAGATGTCATGCCGCACCAGTTCCCGGCCCGTTTCCGACCACTCCATCTCGCAAGTGAGCGTCAACCGATCGACGCGCGGATTGAGCGAACAGATCCCGTTTGACAAGCGCGGCGGCAGCATCGGAATCACCCGGTCCACCAGATAGACGCTCGTGCCGCGCGCGTACGCCTCCTCATCCAGCGCGGATCCCTCGCACACATAGTGGGATACATCCGCGATGTGCACCCCGAGCAAAAAATGGCCATTGTCAAGCCGCCTGACGTGCACCGCGTCATCCAGATCCTTCGCATCCGCGCCGTCGATGGTGACGATCCGCTCATCCCGCAGATCGCGCCGATGAGCCAGTTCCGTCGGATCGACCTCGTGCGAAATGGCCTCCGCCGCCTGCAACACCTCGGGTCGGAACCGCTCCGCCAATCCGTATTTGCGGACGATGGACAGGATATCGACACCGGGTTCATGCGGAAAGCCAAGCACCTCGACGACCCGCCCGGCGGCATTTTGCATGCCCCGATCCGGATACTCCAGCAGTTTTGCGACAACCTTGTGACCGTCCACCGCGCCGTTCAATTCTTCCTGCGGAATAAATACGTCCAGGGGAATGTGCCTGTCGTCCGGGCGCAGTATGCCATACCCGCCATGCGTGCGGATCACGCCGACCACCGTTTGGTGGCTGCGCTGCACGACACGCGCCACTTCTCCCTCCACGCGGCCGTCCCCATCGGTCGAACGCCGCCGTACAAGAACGGTGTCGCCATCCATGGCTCCGCCCAGATCGGCCGCATTCACGAAGATATCCGGCCCATCCTGGTACAGCGGCACGACAAAGCCAAATCCGCGTTCCTTGACCTGCATCCTGCCCGCCACGAGATCCATCCGTTCCGGAGCGCCGAACCGCCGGGTGCGCGTCTTGACAATCAAACCCTCTCTTTGCATCCTGGCAAACAGATCGTCAAGCGCAGACCGCTCGTCCTCTTCGCGCAAACCGAACACATCCTGCAATTCCTCCAGTGTCATCGGTTTGTACGATCGCTCCAGCATGTACTCCCGCACGCTCTGGCTGTCTATCACGCTCTTCTTTCTCCCTCCAAACTCCTTACGAATGCGACCGCGTCCCGCCATACCAGATCGCGCTCCGCATCCACCGTCAGCATGTGTCCCGATCGCTCATACCAAAGCAACGATTTGTGCCGACTCGCAATCCGGTTGTAGATATAGTGTGCACTCTCCGGCCGCACCGTAAGATCCAATCGCCCCTGCTGCACCAACACGGGTACCGTGACACGCGGCAATTGCCGCCGCGTATGCCGCATGAAACGAAACAGGCTGCCCACCGCGCGCACCGGGATCACTCCCCGGTAACCTCCGAGATAAGGATCGATCAGAGGATTGGCCGGGACAGTCTCCCGCTTGAGCGGCAGAAACAGGCCAGCCGCGCCTGCGAAGCGTGCATAGCGGTTCTGCAGGTAAACCGGGGCGCCGGCAGAGATCACGGCCCTCACATCATGCACCGCCGCCAGTTGCAATGCGATGAGCGCACCCATCGAGTGGCCGAAGACCGTCACGTTCCCCGTCCGTTTCCGCAATTCGCGGTAGGCGTCGAATCCGCTTGCCATCCAGTCCCGGTAACAGGTTCGGTTCATCTCTTCAATCGTGCGGCAATGTCCGGCCAGCACAGGCACTTCCACTGCAAACCCCGCCCGCGCGAACTCCCGCGCCAGCGGGCGCAATTCTCCCGGTGAACCCGTGAAGCCATGTATGAGCAGCACTCCGTTCTTTCCGTCGCGATGCGAGAAAGGCGCCCGATTCTCCTCCGATATCGGCAAACGCCAGCACCCCCGGTCCACGTTCGCGCGCCGCCAAAGGGGAGTCGAAACTGGGTTGATCGCACGTCCCCAAGGCCGTCCATCCTGAGAGCATCTTTTCTAATGGTACACAGAAATCCCTCTAAATGCAAAAAGCGCCGCACTACTGCGACACTTGCCAAAAGACAATCCACAGACTGGCGTGCATTCCCTCGGACGGATCGTTCTTTATGGAAGACGCGCGATCCAGTCCTTCTGGTCCAGTCCTTCAGGGATGCGTGATCAACCAGGCGATCCAGACAGATACAAAAAAGAATAATGCCGCCATGACGGTTGTCACTTTGGCCAGCAGCGGATCCGTACCCTTCCCCCGCCGGAATGACCCTCCCTCATTCCCGCCGCCCGTGATGGCGCCTAGCCCCGCACTGCGACCGGACTGCAGGAGAATCACTGTCATCAAGAGCACTGAAATGACAACCAGCGCAATTTTGGCTGCTATCAACAATCAGACCACCCTAACGTGCCAATCTATAGTGAGAATCATTATAACATATCCGTCGCACATTCGGACAAGTTTGGCCAACAAATCGACAGGCATCCGCCCCACGGCAATCGGCAGACCGGAGGGCGGATGCCTTCCACCTGCCCCGTCATTCGCGCAGACTGTAGAAAGCGTCGAGACCCCCATACCGCGCATTGGCGCCGAGCGCGTCCTCAATCCGCAACAACTGGTTGTACTTCGCCACCCGATCTGTTCTCGACGGCGCGCCCGTCTTGATCTGCCCCGCGTTGGTCGCGACCGCAATGTCGGCGATCGTCGAATCCTCCGACTCACCCGAGCGGTGTGACACAATCGCCGTGTAACCGGCCCGCTTCGCCATCTCGATAGCGTCGAATGTTTCCGTCAGCGTGCCGATCTGGTTGACCTTCACGAGGATCGAATTGCCCACTCCTTCTCTGATTCCCCGCGCAAGCCGCGCCGTGTTCGTCACGAACAGGTCGTCCCCGATCAGTTGCACCTTGCGGCCCAACGCCCGCGTCAACGCCGCCCAGTTCTCCCAGTCATCCTCTGCCAGTCCATCCTCAAGCGAGATGATCGGGTACTTGTCGATCAACCCTTCATAATACGCGATCAATTCATCGGCCGAGCGCACGACGCCCTCCCCGTCAAAATGGTAGCGGCCATCTCTGTACAATTCATTCGCGGCCACATCCACCGCGAGGCGGACATCGGCGCCTGGATTGTAGCCCGCCTTTACGACAGCTTCCAGGATCACTTCGAGCGCCTCTTCGTTCGATCTCAGATTTGGCGCGAAGCCGCCCTCATCGCCGACGCTGGTGCCAAGCCCTTTACCGTACAGCACGCTCTTCAAATGATGAAAAATCTCCGCGCCCATGCGCAGCCCTTCGCGAAACGAAGAAGCGCCGACAGGCATCACCAGAAATTCCTGGATATCGACGTTATTGTCCGCATGCTTGCCGCCGTTCAGGATGTTCATCATCGGCACGGGCAGCGTCCGCGCATTGAACCCGCCGAGATACGAGTAAATGGGCAGCTCCAGCCCGGCTGCGGCCGCGCGCGCGACCGCGATCGAGACGGCGAGAATCGCGTTGGCTCCCAGTTTGCCCTTATTTTCCGTACCGTCAAGCGCGATCATCAGCCGGTCGATCTCCGCCTGCTCCGTCGCGTCCATGCCGATCAGTTCCGGCGCAATGACATCCTCCACATTGCGCACCGCCTGCGTTACACCCTTGCCAAGAAAGCGCGACTTGTCGCCGTCTCGCAGTTCAACCACCTCATGCGCGCCGGTCGACGCGCCGGACGGCACGATGGCGCGGCCAAACTCGCCGCTCTCCAGGTGGACCTCCGCCTCCACCGTCGGGTTGCCGCGCGAA
Organism: Bacillota bacterium; assembly: GCA_021821225.1. The sequence continues at coordinate 5,691 of JAKACR010000155.1, forward strand.
TCCAGCACTTCGCGCGCATGAATGTCATAGATTGTCGTCATTCGTTCCATCACTCCCGTTCCCCCTTTTCAATCAACGAGCGGCCCGTCATCTCCTCTGGCTGCGCGAGTCCGAGCAAGTCCAGCAGCGTCGGCGCGACATCGGCCAGAACCCCGCCGTCACGCAACACAAGTCCGGGCGCGGTCACAATGCAAGGCACCGGGTTCGTCGTGTGCGTCGTGCAGGGACCGCCCGTTTCCGGGTCCACCATCGTTTCCGCGTTGCCGTGATCCGCGATGATGACCGCCGCTCCGCCCTGTGCGACCACGGCATCCACCACCTGTCCCAGGCACTCGTCGACCGTTTCGACCGCCTTTACCGCCGCTTCCATCACGCCAGTGTGGCCGACCATGTCCGGATTGGCAAAATTGAGCACCATCGCGTCAAGCCCGCCGCCCATCAGGCGCGCCACGGCATTGGCGGCGACCTCGCGGGCGCTCATCTCCGGCTTACGGTCATACGTGGCGACCTTGGGCGATGGGATCAGGATACGTTCTTCCCCGGCAAATTCCTCTTCCCGCCCGCCGCTGAAAAAATACGTGACATGCGGAAATTTCTCCGTCTCGGCAATCCTCAATTGGCGCAACCCCGCGCTCGCCACGACCTCGCCGAATGTGCGGCCGAGGTTGGTCGGCTTATACGCCACATGCGAGTCCACCGCTTCGGTGAAGCGCGTCATGGTGACGTAATGCACCTTCGGCCACTTCGGTCCCCGGTCAAAGCCGTCAAAGCCGGGATCAGTGAAGACGCGGGAAATCTGGACTGCGCGATCCGGCCGGAAGTTGAACACCACCACCGC
>JAKACR010000156.1 GCA_021821225.1 Bacillota bacterium
TCACGACCGTCGCGATGGTCATCATTCTGGCGCTGGTATCCCTGAAAGCCCTGCGCACACAGGTGGGTGACGTTGAATCATGACCAGAAACAGGATCATGGCGAAAAAGACACTCGGCTATCTGGTGCTGATCCTGATGCTGTTGATCATCATCGCGCCGTTTTACTGGTTGGTCATCACGTCATTCAAAAACAATCTTGATATCGGCAATTTCCCGCCGACGCTCTATCCGCATTCGCCCACTCTGTACCATTACCTGCGCGCGTTCTCCGTGTACAATTTCGGCGTCTACTTTCGCAACAGCCTGATCGTCTCGATCTCGGCGACCCTTGTCGTCATCGTGCTGGCGTCCCTCGCCAGCTACGCCATCGCCCGACTGCCTGTCCGGGGCAAGGCACCGATCATGGTGGGTCTGCTTGCCATCTCCACGTTTCCCCAGGTGGCGGTCATTTCGCCGCTGTTCCTGCTCATGCAGCGGCTCGGTTGGCTCAACAGCTATCAGGCGTTGATCATTCCGTACGTGGCGTTCAACCTGCCCTTCGCGATCTGGGTCATGCGCACCTATTTCCAGGGGATCCCCAAAGAACTGGACGAGGCCGCGCGCGTCGACGGGGCGAGCGTCATGACAACCGTCATGCGCGTCATTCTCCCTTTGTCCACGCCGGGCATCTTCACAGGCGGCATCTTCACTTTTGTGGCGTGCTGGACCGAGTTTCTCTTTGCCCTTGTATTCAACAACAGCCAATCGTTCCGCACGATCCCCGTGGGAATCGCGCTTTTTGCCGGACAATACTCGATTCCCTACGGCACCATGTTCGCCGCTTCCACAGTGGCCGTGGCGCCAATCGTGGTGATCGTGCTTATTTTCCAAAAATGGGTTGTCGCTGGGCTGACGGCAGGTGCTGTGAAGGGTTGAGTCGCCATCGTGCACAGACGTGATATACTGCGCCTGCACGGAAATTTTCGGCGAGGTGACGGCGTGGCCTGCAATATTGCACTGTCCGCGGCTCCGCAGTTTATCAGTGCGGCTTTTGAGGAAATCCGCAGCGTGGATCGCTCCGCCCGCGTGGTCGCGTGGATGGCGCCATCCATCGCGCATGTGGCCGTGCGTCTGCCGTACGATGCGTTTGCCGCCGTCTTGCGCGAACGCCGTCCCGTCTACATCCGGCACATCTGCCCACTGCAGGCGAATGTCGAGCTTTCCGGTTCGCAACAGGACATCGAGCAGATCACGCGCTGCGCACAGGATTTGACGTCCGTCATGCATCCGGAAGCAGCGGCCGCGCTGACAGTCCAGGCTCGCGGCGCCGGCGGTTTTCTCCCCCACTCTCCGGGAGTGATCGGCGATCGCGTGCAGACCGCAATCGTGCCATCGCCCGCCGCGGATGATGGGCGATGGGTGATCTCCATCATCGTCTCCACGGATCGGGCCTGGCTGGGGCTGTCATCCGCGGCGGACAACCTCAACCCATGGCCCGGCGGCGAACGCCACTACGCGCGCGATGAACACACCATCGGCCGCGCTGAATTCAAATTGCGGGAAGCCGTCGAACTGTTCGGTCTCGCGCTGCCGAAACCAGGTCTTGCCCTGGACCTCGGCGCCGCGCCGGGAGGATGGACGCGACTCCTGCGCCGGTACGGCCTCGAAGTGATCGCCGTGGATCCGGGCGATCTCCACCCCTCGCTGCTCGCCGATCCGCATGTTCACCACGTCCGGCAACTGGCCGAATCATTTCTTTCGCAACAGCCGCAGCAAACCGCATACGATATCATCGTCAATGACATGCGGCTTGATATTGCGCAATCCGCCGCACTTATGTGCTCTGCCGCGCCTCGCTTGAAACGCGACGGCACAGCCCTGATGACCCTGAAGCTTCCCGCGCGCCGCGGCCCGCAACTGGTGCGCAGCGCCGCGCAAACCCTGCAGCGTTGTTTCACCATCATCGCCATGCGTCAGCTTTACCACAACCGCAGCGAGGTCACCGTCGCACTGGCGGCGCCCCATTTCGGCGCACGTCCCTGAACGATTTGCGACAAACGGCGGAACAGCGCGACAGCGCGGCGGAATGGACGGTGTGAACACTGGCAAATTGCAATGAATGGAGTATCATAGAAAGTAGAAACGAACAGCGATCGCCCATGGAGGTATGCCGGTGATGGATGGCGTAAAGAACGGAAACGAAACGATCCGAATCATGATCGTGGACGATCATGAACTGTTTCGCCAAGGCGTGAAGGCCATCCTGGACAGACAACCGGACATGCGCACCGTGGGTGAGGCCGACAACGGGGAACTGGCGATCCAGCAATACACGACGTTGCACCCGGACGTCACCATTATGGATATCAACATGCCCATCTGCGACGGGCTCGTCGCCACGCGCAAGATTCGCGAATTGAACACTGCCGCGCGGATTCTCATGTTGACCGTGTCCGACGCCGAGGATGCGCTGTTTGAGGCAGTCAAGGCGGGCGCATCGGGCTATATTCTCAAGAATTCCAGTCCGGATACCGTGATTGAAAGCGTGCGCCGCGTTGCCGCAGGAGAACCGGTGATCCCGGGCAACCTGGCCGTCAAGATCATCCATGAACTGACGCGCCCGGATAATTCCAAAAAAACCCCGACGGTCGATGCGCTGACCGAACGGGAGATCGAAGTGCTGCGCCAACTTAGCACCGGCGCCAGCAACCGGGATATCGCATCAGCGCTGTTCATCAGCGAAAACACGGTTCGCAACCATGTGAGGAATATTTTGGAGAAATTGCATTTGCACAATCGAGTGCAGGCTGCGGCGTACGCCATGCGGGAAGGTTACACGCTCGACGACAGTTCCGCCCGCTGACCAAAGAGCCACTTCAAAAAGGAGACAGGCAAGACCCGCGCAGTGCAATGGGACATGGGATAAACCGAGTGTGTAGTGGATGTTATCCCATGTCCCCCTGGGAGATCTGCACCCTTTTTGAACAACCTCTTTGGCGGACGGAGAGGGTGGGATTCGAACCCACGAAGGAGTCACCCCCTTGGCAGTTTTCAAGACTGCTGCCTTAAACCGCTCGGCCACCTCTCCAAACTGCGCGCATGATTGCTCCCTCCGGACCGGTCGGACATTGACTTCTCCCGGCCGCGATGACGAGGATTTCGCGCCGCTTGACACCAGCACATTATAGCACGAAAGCTCAAGGAATGCCTTGTGGGCGCGCACCCGGAAAAAGCCGGAACTCCCCGATTCGAACATCGCTCGCTAAATCATAGCCGGGGCGGCCTCATCCGGCCGGCGCGCCTGGTTTCCTTAATATCCCTGATTTCTTGCGATCGAATCGACACAATGTAACCATAGGGAATCTTGTGTCTCAAGCCACAGCAGCGCTGTCATGCGCTCGTGGCGACCGCACAACTCGCGATTCCCTGTAGGGTGTTGCCGATGCTGTCCCAGGCCGCCGTTCGCCGCGTAATCCTTAAGGTTCTGGCCATCCATCTGTTCATCGCGCTACCGGGCAACGCCATGGCAGTCACCCCCAGAGCGGGAGACGGGCCGGCAGACGTTCTTCGCGTACAGCCGGCGCTGCCCATGAATCAGCACGGTCTGCGGCGATTTCCGTATCCCTTTGCGGCGATGATCGCCATCGCCTCCGACTGCGATGGCATGACCCTGCGCAAATTCACGTTGATTCACCGCTTTCTCAATACTCATGCCGCAACGATCATGGGACCCGGACTGGGTCTGGACATCGCCGATTCATTCTACTGTTTCGTGGGCACCGACCGTCCAGGCTGGTGCGACTATGATTTCACCCCGTGGCAGGATCAGATGAGCTGGTCCCGGCGCCTTTTTGTCGGGCGCCCGCACCACAGCCAGGCCATCATCCATTTTTTTCGCGCGGGCTGGATTGATTCGCTGCACAGTTTTGGCGATTTCTCCATGCAGGATGAGAACACCACGCGGTACTCACGGCGTTACGCGCTGGAAGCCGGCCAGGCGCTAAAAGCCGCCGGACTCTTCCCGACCGTGTGGATCAACCACGGCAACCGGAGCAATGTGGGCAATTTCGGGAATCCGGAATCGACATACCAGCAGGGCGACCTGTCCATGACGCCGTATTATACGTCTGATATCGCCGCATCCTGCGGCGTGAGATTCGTCTGGACGCGAAGGGACTGCCAATTTGGTCTGCCCAGCATGCTGTATCCGATCGTTTTGCGGGACCGCCAAAAATTGTGGGGATTCTACCGCTACACGGATGACGGGTACAACGAGAACGGGGTTTTACAATGGAACTGGAATCCCCGCAAACTGTCACAGCAGTTGAGTCAGGCGCATCTGGACGAGACGGAGCGCCGCCATGAATTTTCAATCGTGGCGCAACATCTCGGCGGCAATGCATCCCCCATCCCGTTTTATGGAGAAAATCTTGGAGCGCTTGAGCGTTTGAAGCATGAACAGGACAGCGGCCGACTGCTCGTCGCGCGCACCAGTAGGCTCCTGCGCTACAATGAAGTTAGCCAGTTTCTCCGCTTCCGCCTCATAAGGCGCGGTTCCACCGTGTATATCGCGCTGGGAAAAGTGGCAGATCCCGTGCTTGGCGCTTTCTGGCCCGCACTCAGTGACCTGCGCGGCATCACATTTTACATTCCGCGTGTCGCGCACGCCGTGTTGATTTTGCGTGGCACGCGCATTCCGGCCGGCGATATCCAGGTCAATCCGCCTGACGAGACAGGAAACCCGAGTGTCGGGATCAAATGGTGGCCGGCCGACAGCACGGACTATGCGCGGCATGATCATATGTAATATGATATGAAAATGGATATCTTCGTCTTTTATGGCGCCATCCTGCTCGCCGCAATCTCCACCAGCCTGTGGTGGATTGGACGCAGCGCCCTCGCCAAGCGCGCCAATATTCCCGATGTGGCATGGTTTCTCGCCACAGGTATCCTCACTCACATCGCATTGCGCTCTGCCGGCGTACACATCGCCCTGTGGATCAGGCCGCTTGCCGCCCCGTCACCCATGACCATAGCGGCCAGTTTTGTGATCCTCTGGGGAGCGGCTGAATTGTCGCCGCAAACGCTGCGGGTGGTGGCGGGGCCGATCGCCGCGCTGGCCTCGGTGGGCGTGATCACCAGCGCCCTGGCGCTGGGCGTCGCAGTATGGGCTCTGCACCTCACACAGTTATCGCTCTTCGCGGCCCTGTTGCTCGGCGCGGTCCTGGCGGGCACCGATCCGACCGTTCTCGTATCCATTCTGGATCAGGTTCCGCTTTCTGAACGCATCCGCGAAGTGCTGATCGCCGAATCTGCGTTGAACGATCCCATCTCGGCCATTCTTGCGGTTTTTTTCTTGCCGTTTGTCATCGGCGGCGCCGCTGTCCACCCTCTCTGGCCCGCGATCGGCCTCCAGGTCTGGCAGACGGTAACAGCGTGCGGCGCCGGGCTCACCGCCGCCGTAACGGTGCGCATGCTGTCTCGCACCCGCCCACCCGCGTTGCGCCTGATCGCGCACCGGACAGAAGTGCGTTTTCTCCTCTTGTTCTGCGTGGCGTTCGCCCTCGCCCAGGCGACATCGGCCAACCCGTTTCTTTCCAGCTTCGTGGCCGGATTGGCGGGACAGCCATTTGCGCGCACCGCTGCGCCGCTGCCGGATTCAAGCAGACACAGGAGTGCGGCCGTGCTGAACATCATCTCTTTTTACGTGCGCGCCTATATTTTCTTGCTGCTCGGTCTCACCATACCCACCGCGCTTCACGGCGAGCCGCTGATTCCCGCCCTGATCGCCGCCGGCTTGCTCATCGTCGCGGCTCGTCCCGCTTCAGTACTGGCAGCATGGCTTTTTTACAGGCGGCGGCTGACGCGTCACGAAACCCTATTTCTGTGTCTCAACCGCCAAACCGGCGTCATGCCCGCGCTGCTGATCAACATCCTCGCGGCCGACCGCTTGCCCGAAGCCGACTTTTTCCGTCTCACCGCGGCCTGCGCCATCGCCCTGACATCCGGACTGCTGCTGCCGCTTTTTCGGCCCCTTGCCTCCCGACTTGAGTTGCTTGTTGCCACGCCCGTGTGCAACAAGCCGGAAAATACGGGTTAAGGATTCTCCGCATGCGGCGGCGCTGCAACTCAAGAGCGCGACAAACTAGGCGTCGGCCAGACGAACAGCCGATTGGCCGGTATGGTCCACAGCATGCCGCCCGCCACGCCGACGAATTCGCATAACCGCGCATCGGCGCGCCATACGTGACCGACAACGTGTACCAGCACAGCATCAATGGCAAGACCCACCGTGTACACGGCAAAGTAGCGCAGGGCGCGCAGCGCGCGCCCTCTCCCGTCGGGACGCGCGCGCCATGTGATCTGCTCTCCCCACAACCAGTTGACAGGGAAGGCGACCAGCCCCGCGATGACAGCGGATTCTTCATACGGTCTGTCCAGCAACAACGAAAAATAGCGAAACAACATCAACGAAACGCCTGCGCTGAAAAAACTGGCCAGACTGTACAAGGGCCAAAATGAGTGATCTCGTTTC
>JAKACR010000157.1 GCA_021821225.1 Bacillota bacterium
CTCCCGGACAAGCGACTGTCGAACATCGCGGCGCCACTTCTGGCGGATCTGCTCCGTCAATTCGGCGATTTGCGCATCATTCCGAAGGTAGTAGGAATCTTCCCATGACGCGCAGGCGGCAAAAAGATCGTCCAGGTGACTGTGGCGCCTGACGAGCAACATGTCTGCCAGCAGATGGAGTTTATCTTGTATGTCCGCGCGCAGCATCGCCTGCTTGATGAGCAATCCATAGTCCTCTTGAAAGCGTATCCAATCATCATTCAACTGGACGACCTGTTCATACATCCGCTGATGCACGGATCGCGCCAGCCCGCCGTGGATATTGGCGCGCAACACCGCGCCGGTGACGGAAACCCCGCGTCCCGCCTCCACAGTCGCCTCCAGCGCGTCCCCATGGATGTTCACATTGCCGGAAGCCTTGATGGACGCTCCCTCCTGAAGCGATCCACGCACCAGGACATCCCCGTCGAATATCACCTGTCCCTCGCGCTCCGTCAGATCGCCTTCCAGCACCAATTCCGGAACCACGTCAATCCGCGCGCGCGTGAACAGCACCCTCCCCGACCGGGCGGCCACCACCGTGTCACCCGTTTGCCGTACGCCGCGTCCCAAGGACTGGCGGCCTCCATCCTCGAACATCAACAATTCCAGTCCTGTCACGTCTCTTCCAGGGACTGGCGATACGGCGCCTTCCAGTTGGGCGACAAGGGCTCCCTGCGCCACCCACGGAGCCTCACTTTCTTCTGACGTCCAGTTTTCCGGCAATCCACACGGCAAGAATCGTTCCGCGTGCCCCGCTACGGGAACACGCCCGCGCAGGACGACCCGGGAAGCATCGCATGTGGCGGCGCACAGGGACGCCACAGCCTGTTCATCCAGCTCCCCCTGAAAACCGCGCTCCGTCAAGAGTTTGTGAATCGTCGCCGCAGATCCCTCCTCAGCCGGCCACTCCTCATCGACGATCCGCAACTCGACTTCATGCGCCGGACCCGCCTCCTCCAGCCTCCGACGCACGCCCACTCGCACCGTCGCATGAACAGACACCTGCAACCGATCGGCGGAAACGTCGACAGCAAACGCGCGAATAGGCGGAATGTGAGCGAACGACAACTCGATCTGCTGCTCTCGCGTCACAGCCACCCGACCCACGACACGACAGCCACTTATAAAAACCGTCAGCCGCTCGTCATCCGGAATGACGCACACCGCGGGCATTCCGCCGCCGCGGGGATTGTCCACCACGATAAATGTTCGCCCGACTCGCAACATCCCATTCACGCTGGCAGTGGATGAAAGCGGTCCGTCCGTCATGGTGTCGCCAGTCGCTGATACTGTTTCGCCGTGACCGGAAACGGCCCCTCCTTCACTCGCAAGCCATCGTCTCAAAGTGCCGATCAGTCTGTTCATGCGTCTCATCGCCCCATCTTCTCAGAGCTCGTGCGCAACCTCGGAGACCTGTGGTCAAACCTACTGCTCATCTACAATGAACGGGGCCGCATCGGTCATCAGCAAAAAATACAACCACTTATATAGAGGTTGTCATGTGCGGGCGCATCCCGCGCGGCAACCCGGCGATCATAGATGACTCGGCAGCGCACCGTTCTCTCATCCGTAGACCCGTAGTTTTGCGTCCTCGCCTTTCGGCGAGTTTGCCCATGTATTTGTCAACTGCTCAGCCCTAAAGGGCGAAGCTTGCACAGCGGACTTTATCCCATGTCCCCTAGTGCCCTAAGTTTATCACAAAACACGAGGGCAAAGGCAACTCGCTCGGCCTCCTCCTGGCGCTTCGCGACCTGAACACCGAGATTTCCGCCGCGCAGGATAACTGTCCGTATTCATGATATGATAAAGACAGGACAGCGGTATACACAGGACGACAAGAGGATTTTTGCGAAATGGAATGCGGGGTGATCACGATCCTTACTCGGCGGGAAAATCTGATCGCTCTTCTGGCCGCAGCGCCGGACCCTGTCACGGGGCTGGAACTCGCGCGGCAATTTCACGTGACCCGGCAGGTGATTGTGCAGGATATCGCCGTGCTGCGAGCGGAGGGACACCCGATCATCGCGACGCCGCAGGGATACTTTCTGGCCAGACCGGCATCCACCAACAGGGCTGAGCGACACGTACAGGTCATCACGATCAGCCATCAGCCCGACGAAGCGGAAAAGGAGTTGCTGATCCTCGTCGACGCCGGCGTGGAGGTGATCGACGTTTCGGTGGACCATCCGATTTACGGTGAATTCACCGCCAGTCTCATGCTGAGTTGCCGCAAGGATGTCCTGTCTTTCACAGAGCGCGTCCGCCGCTACGACGCGCCGCTGTTGCTCAGTCTGGCGGGAGGGACGCACAGGCACACGCTCGCCGCCAAAAACAGGGCCGTTCTTGAGGAAGCCGTGCAGTCCCTTTCCACTCACTTCAGCGTGACTCTGCACGACGATGACTGAGCACGCGGGCGCCGCGCGCTCACGCCCATTCGGCCCCCCAGCGCTTCATTTCCTTCAGGACGATATGAAAAGCGTCTCCTTTTTCCGTCAATGAATATTCTACCGTGACGGGCACCGTGGGAAATACCCTGCGTTCCACCACACCGTTCGCTTCGAGATGGCGCAGCGTGTCGGTCAGCGATTTCGGACTGATCCCGCGCAATTCCCGCTGCAATTCGCTGAATCGCCGTTTGCCCTTGTACAATTCGCGCAACACGAGAAACGACCACTTGTTGCCGAGCACCCCGAGCGCCTTCTCAATCGAGCATTCGGGCTGCATGATGACATCCTCCATCGCAAATTGGCGGCGTGGACTTTGGCCTGGTGGCCGAAGAGGAAGCCGCCTGCCCCCTTTCCTATGCGCTTGCACGCCGCCACTCTGCGGCGAACACTCCGCTTTCTCCAGTGTATCGGTAGCGGACCGCAACGCGCAACCGAAAGTGAGAATGCGCGCTGTTCCCGCATTCTCCCATCTTAAAAATGAGGTTTCGCCGTCTCCGTCGCCCTGCCCTATGCCCTTTGCTCGGACACCGCTATCGCCAAACTCGTGACGAGCAAAGGGGATGACGACGCCCCAGCCAATCTTGCCTATGGCGTAAAAATCTCCGGACACGGGGCAAGGTGCCGGCCCGGCAGGCCATCATTCCTCCGCTGGCTTGGCGGGCGACGCCGCTCCCGATCCTACAGATGGGCGGCGAGTTCACGCAGGCTGCGGATCATCGCCACGTCATTTTGCCCGGCAGAACCGGAAGCGTCGCGCTTCAGCCATATGCCTTTCATGCCTGCCTGTCCGCAGGGGAGTATGTCTGTGTACAGGTCATCCCCCACATAAACGCAATCCCTCGGCAGCTCGCCGGCCTGTTCGGCAGCCGCCCAGAATATTTCAACACCCGGCCTGGAAAATCCGATTTCTCCCGATATGATCTGGATGTAAAAGTATTGATCAATCCCCATTCTCTGCAGCTTTGCCTTCTGCTGTGTTCCGTCGCCGTTGCTCAGGATCCCCAGCCGTTGTCCGCGCAATTGCCGCAAACACGGCAGGACATCGTCGTACGCCGCCCAGTTGTCCTCAAAGCCTGACAAGTATGCCTGAAAAACGGCGCGGGCTTCCGCATCGCCGACGCCCTCCAATCCGAAGACCTCTTTCACCCGGTCCATTTTTTGCTGTTCGAACGTCGTTTGCCCCCGCAGATATTTTGCAAAGTGCTTTTTTCCAATCGCACACCACGCCGCATAAAACCGGGACTCATTCATGATGAACCGTTCGCCGTACTTTGCGTAGACCGACCTGACGCCCAAAAACTCGGCTCTTTTGAAGTCCAGCAGCGTGCCGTCAATGTCGAAAAAGATCATCGCATCCCCTCCGTTCCACAGTTCGGCGTCCGGTCCTGTCGATGGGACCATTTTGACGGAAAGCGACTGCGCGACACGGTCGAGTGTCACGTGTACCAGACTTCCAGCCGCTTCAGAAGCCCCCCGATGCGGGCAAGCTGGGCTCTGGCGAAATCCAGATCGCCATCGTCCCCATGACCGCCCAACGCCATGGCCAGGTTTGTCGTTGTCGCCATGACAACCCGCACCGTGAGGGCGAAGCGGAAAGACTCCATATCACCTGTTCCGGCCACTCGGGTGAAAGCGTGTTTGACAACCGGATGGCCGAGACCTTTGAGTAGCGCCATATTGCCGACAAGGGACGCCATGTCCCACATCGGCGGCATCAAAGACACATCCTCAAAGTCGTTCCATCTCCATCCCGCGGTGCTATGGATGAGATTTCCCAGGTGGGCATCGCCGTGCGCCGGAAACACCGCATCGAGCGCGTGCATCCTTTCCTGCATCACATCAAAAGTTTCCAATAAATTGGAAACTAAGGGGTCTTCATGCACCTTCGCCCGCAAACTGTCGACGGCTTCTTCAACATTGTCCCACACTCTCAGCCACGGCAACGGTTCAGGAAAATCGGCAAGCGCGCGCGTCAAGCCGATCACCATGTCGACGGCTCGTTCCGGCTTAAGGATGGCGGGAGCGGCAGGCTCCGCGTAGTCCCACAGTGTCATCCAGGTGTCGGCCACCCGATGCGGACCGCAGGGAAGGGAGAAGTGGCCCCGCACGACCGGAATGCCACGATCGGCGAGAAACGCTGCCACCCGCAATTCCCGCGCCAGGACATCCCGCCACGACGACTCGCTGTGGCCTGGCCAATCCTTGGCTATCCTTGCCACAACCGGATGCGGGGCAAGATGAACGATCAGGTTCGTCGAATCGCTTAAGACGACCGGAGAAATATCGCTCAATCCAAGCGTCTTGACAAGCAAAAGCAATTCGGCCATGCGTTCTTCCCGCCCTGTCATGCAACACACCTTCCAAGCCACAAAGAATCTAAAAACAGTATACTGTAAGTCATCCGGCGTCAGGATGGAAAGAGGAGGCATCAACAGTTGGATTCATTTCTGGACTGTGTGGTCAAAACGCTTTCAACCAATATCACAGGGGTTAAGGCCATCGTGCTGCGCGGTTCTCGGCAGATCGACCATCAAATGGATTTCTGGTCAGATACTGATCTGCTGGTCATACTTCAACCTGAGACAGCTGTGGATGAAAATCAGTTCGTTCAAGCGCACGAACGGATTGGACAGGTCCTTGGCAGTGAGCTGCACCGCAGGAAAGAATCGCTTCTCTACAGGACTGCCATTTCGTTCGAAACCTCCATTCAACTGCTGGATGCAGCCGTCTGTTCATATAACCAATGGCTGTCGGCAGAAGCTGGAAAGGATCAGTTATCTACAGTTGTATACGGACAGATCGAGAGCGGCGAAAGAATCGAGGCGTCTGTGGCAGAGTATTCGTTTGACATGTCTGAAAGCGAGATCAATCGCATCTGGTTCAAGTACATGATGGTGATCAAGAAATTCGCCCGAAGAGACAATCTGATCGGCATGCATCTGCTCCTCGATCTGATCAGGGATTATTTGGTCGTTAAGATGGTTGAAAGGGATATGCGTGAAAGTACAAATATCCATCGCTTCGGTTACGCGGAACAGCTCCCTGCCGCCATTAAATTGGCCCGCATCAATGAATCGGACACGGGACGGATATTTGATTACATTGCGGAATTAGCCCGTGAAACCGATAAAAAGCTGGAGGCGAATGTGAAGGACTACAGAAGCCGTTATCAGCGACTGTCCGCATACATCGAGGCATCCAAGCGACGCTTTTATGAAGGCAAGTGAAGGCGGCGGCCAGGCGCCGCCGCGCATCGGCCGTACGCAAGACGCGCGGCCTGTTTCGTGATTTCCGACACACGCAAGACGCGCGGCCTGCTGTACACTGCTTGCGAAAGCGGCCATCAGGCAATGCATGGAGGTGTGACAGCATGCGCGTGCCCAACTTCAAGACAGAGGAAGGCGCCATTCTTTACAGCAATACAGTCGGAAAACAGATCGCGCCGCGCGTCGCGGATCTGTTGTGTGAGGCCATTGAGAAGGAAACGGCAAACGGGACCGTGACGGACGTGCTGGATCTCGGATGCGGTCCGGGAACGGTGTCGTTGCGCCTGGCGGCCGATCATCCCGAGTGGAACGTCATCGGCGTGGACTCCTCACACGGCATGATCGGTCAGTGTACGGCCCGCGCACAGGAAAAAGGACTGCGCAACGTCCATTTTGTGCACATGGACGCGGCGCAGCGGCTGGATAAACCTTTCGATCTCGCCGTTTGCAACCTCGCATTCCCTTTTTTCAACAAACCGAGGGAAAGCATGCTGGCGCTGCACGACGCGCTCCGCCCGGACGGCGTCACTCTGCTGACCGTACCGGGGAGGACGACCTGGTCCGAATTTTTCTCCGTCGCAGAGGATATCATGGGCAATATGGTCTCGATGGCCAGACCCTTTCTGATGAAATTCACGCAGGCCGAGGCATTGTCCGGCGCACTGCGGGGCGCGGACTTCGCGGACATCACCGAGACAGGTCTGGAAATCCCCTTCACCTTTGCCGCCGGCGCAGAAGTGCTCGCTTTCTTTGGC
>JAKACR010000158.1 GCA_021821225.1 Bacillota bacterium
TAAATGTCATCAAAAAACCGCCGGCGGCCCGCGACGGGCGCTGCGGTTCGTTGACAACGATTTTCGGCGTAGTGTAGTATAAGCAAGGGTTCAGCCTTTGTGGCAGGCTATGCTTGTATTTCATACAGAGTGGACGGCCGTCCTGCATGATTTTTTAGCTCTTTGTGGAATACTTGACAGCACAAGGATATTCCTGTGCGGCGTGGGATGCGCTCAGGTTTCTCTGTTTCAATGTTGCCGCTCGTCTGTTCCTTCAGTTGCAGCGCGCTACAGCCCCGCGCGTTGCGGTGGCCGGATTGGCGGTCGTCGGGTGGTGGCGGCATTCACAAACGATGACGGTCCCGATGAGGACACAAAATCGCCCGAGACATACCGGGTATGGAAAACGTTTGCTGTTTTCTCGGGCGCGTCACTGCAGGTCGCGATCAATATGATCGTGTTCGGTTACCTCGGTTATCGCATGGGATTGCGGTGGCATCTTCCGTGGCTGACCGCGGTCGGAGTGCTCGTCGGACTTGCGGTGGGAGCGACGGGCCTCGGATTCATCATCAAACGGCTGTTGGGAGAGAGACCATGAGCGAGCTTGCGGCTTTGTACAGTCGCCTTCGCCTGATACGCCGTATCGGTGTCGGGATTGTGCTCCTCACGCTGTTGTGTTGGCTGGCGCTCCCGCTGCAGCGGTCGATTTGGAATGGACTCCTGCTCGGCGAGGCTGGCGGTGCGTACGCCGTTTACAGCATGGTGCGCCAGGGCCACTTGAAAGACGGCCTCGGAGGAAGCGCGCTGTTTGCATCCGGCATGATGGGAACCGCGACAAGGCTGATCGTGCTGGCGGCCGTCATGGTGGTTGCGGTGAAGACGCCCGGCGTGAGTCCGTTTGCCGCGCTGGCCGGTTATCTTGCGGGCTTTGCGGTGATTTTTGTCGGCCTCTACGGATATGTGAGAGGTCGTCGTTTAACGTCCGGGGAAGGTAGGTGATACAGTGCCAGCATTCCCGTATCTCTTCTATAATACATTCTTTCCGGTTAACATCGTTACCATTGCGATGATGTTTGTGGCGGGGCTGATCGTGATCGTGCTGCTGCGTCTTGGCGCGCGCAATCTTGACATGAGACGCCCGGGGCGGTTGCAAAATTTCATCGAGTGGAGTGTCGAATTTACCGCAGGCATGGCGCGGGACACGATGCCGAGTGAGCGGGTTGTCCGTTTTATTCTGCCCTTGGCGTTCACGATGCTGATCTTTCTTTTTGTATCGAACTGGCTGGGCCTGATTGCGACGATCAGCGTCAAGCTGAACGAGCCGGTGCCGTGGCTCGGGCTGACGGTCGCCCGTCTCGCGCAGTCCCACGGCGAGATGCCTCTGTTCGATTCTCCGACAGCCAATATGAGCATGACCCTGGGCTTGGCGTTTATGGTGTGGCTGCTGAGTCACGCGCAGGGCTTGAGGACGCCCGGACGATACTTTCGCCACTACTTGCACAATCCGATGGCCATCATCGAAGAGATCACCAATCCCCTGACGCACGGCATGCGTCTATTCGGGAATATTTTTGCGGGCGAGGCGTTGATCGGCGTGCTTGTGGGAGCCCCGATGCTGTTCGGGTGGATCCCGCTGACACTGCCGTTGCTGCTCATCTGGCTGTTTTACAGTGCATTTGTCAGCACCATCCAGGCGTACGTGTTTACGATCCTGATGACACTGTACGTCGGGCAGAAGGCTTACGCGGATAATCCGCACCACTGAGACGCGGCGCACCGCGCCGCGACCGGTTCCCGTCCGGCCCAGCCTTTCGGGATCTCGTCTGACATTGTTTGAGGAGGATGCAAGGATGAATCAAGCTCTTGTCTACGCTCTCTACGATCTGTCCGTCGCCCTGCTGCTCGGCCTGGCGGCTGTCGGCTCCGGTATCGGCGACGGTCTTGTGATGAGCAAATACGTGGAGGGCGTGGCGCGCCAGCCGGAAGCGCGCGGCTCCATCTTCGCGAGCGCACTGCTCGGCGTGGCGCTCGTCGAGGCGTTTCCGGTCATCGCGCTGGCGTTCGGGATCATCATCCTGTTTACCAAAGGCGCGCTGTAATGCGGTGATTGGCGGAGTGGCCGCGACCACGGGACAAGCATCCGGCGGCGCATCCATTCCTGGAGAGAAGGAGGGTGGCACTTTTGTTTGAGTTTGGCACGTTCATCGTCTCGATCGTGACCTTCCTGATCCTGTTTTTTGTCATCCGGCATTTTGGCTTCGAGCCGTTCAATAACATTCTGGAGAAACGGCGCCAGTTTGTGATCGACCAGTTGAACGACGCGGAACGCAACAGGCAGCAGGCGGAACAACTGCTTGACGAACAGCGACAGCTCCTTGAAAATGCGCGCCAGCAGGCGCGCGAATTGCTGGAAGCGGCGCGTCGGCGCGCGGACGAGCAGGGGCGGGAGATCGTCCGGCTGGCGCAGGAGGAGGCGCAGCGGCTGTTGGAAACCAACCGCCAACTGATCGAGCGCGAGCGCGCGGAGGCGATGGATTCGGTTCTTTCGGCGGTGTCTTCGCTGACCGTCGAACTGAGCGAGAAATTGCTGCGCAGGCACAGCGGTGAAGTGGAGCATCAGGCGATGATCGAGGAAGCCGAAGCCCGGTTGGGAGAACTCGTATGCTGAACGGCTCGGTGACACAGCGTTATACGGAGGGCCTGTTTCAAGTTGCGGCGCAGCGCGGCATCCTCGAAGAGGTGGACGGCGGTCTGCTGCGCGTTGACGAGGCACTGCGCGACTTTCCGCAATTTCGCGCCTTGCTCGAAAACCCTGTTGTCGGTCCGGACGAAAAAGCGCTTGTCGTGACGCGGGCTTTTCAGGGCGTGCTGCATCCTGTCGTGCTCACATTTTTGCACCTGCTGTTCACGCGCAAGCGCAGCGCGTACATCCCGGCGGTGCGGTCCGCCTTCCATGCGAGGGCCAATGAACACCGGGGGCGCGTTGAGGTCCATCTGCAGTCCGCCCGGGATCTCGCGCGTGCGCAACTGGAACAGATCGTCGGCGATCTGCAAAATGCGACGCAAAAGCAGATCGAAGCGCACGTGAGCGTCAATCCGGAATTGATCGCGGGATACAGGCTGCAGATCGGCAACCGGATCGTCGACGCGTCGATCAGCGGCGCCCTGGGCCAGTTTCGCGCGGCGCTGTCTGGCCGCCGGATTGTATAGAGGAGGGAAACCTTTGAGCATTCGACCGGATGAAATCAGCGCGTTGATCAGACAACAGATCGAACAATTCGCGGCACAGGTGCAGAGCTACGAGACGGGCACCGTCCTCCAGGTGGGCGACGGCATCGCCCGGCTGTACGGGCTTGACAACGTCATGGCCGGGGAACTGGTCGAGTTTGCAAACGGTGTGTACGGTCTTGCGTTCAACCTGGAAGAGGACAATGTGGGTGTCATCGTGCTCGGTTCGGTCGCGGGAATCCAGGAGGGAGACCAAGTGCGCCGCACCGGTCGCATCGCGCAGGTGCCCGTCGGTCCAGCGTTGCTCGGGCGGGTGGTCAATCCTCTCGGACAGCCGCTGGACAACCGCGGCCCCATCGCGACCGAATTCTTCCGCCCCGTGGAATCGCGGGCGCCGGGCGTCATTGACCGCCGCTCCGTGTACGAACCGATGCAAACGGGCATCAAGGCGATCGATTCGATGATTCCGATCGGCCGCGGACAGCGGGAACTGATCATCGGCGACAGACAGACGGGAAAAACGTCGATCGCGATCGACACCATCATCAACCAGAAGGGCAACGGCGTGAAGTGCGTGTACGTCGCCATCGGCCAGAAGCAGTCGACCGTCGCGCAGGTGGTGGAGACGCTGCGCAAGCACGGCGCGATGGAGTACACCATCGTCGTGGCGGCCAACGCGTCAGACCCGGCTCCCCTGCTGTTTCTCGCGCCGTACGCGGGCTGTGCCATGGGCGAACACTTCCTGCACAGCGGCGAGCATGCGCTGGTCATTTACGACGACCTCACGAAACAGGCCGCCGCCTACCGGGAAATGTCGCTGCTGCTCAGGCGTCCGCCCGGCCGCGAGGCGTATCCCGGCGATGTCTTCTACCTGCACTCGCGCCTGCTCGAACGGGCGGCCAAGCTGAGCGACAAGCTCGGCGGCGGATCCCTTACGGCGCTGCCGTTTATCGAGACGCAGGCGGGCGACATTTCCGCGTATATTCCCACCAACGTCATCTCCATCACCGACGGCCAAATTTTTCTTGAGTCGGATCTGTTTTTCTCGGGCGTCCGCCCGGCCGTGAACGTGGGCGCCTCCGTGTCGCGCGTCGGCAGCGCTGCCCAGATCAAGGCCATGAAATCGGTCGCGGGCACGTTGCGTCTGGATCTGGCGCAGTATCGCGAACTGCAGGCGTTTGCCCAGTTCGGTTCCGATCTTGACAAGGCCACCCAGTCCAGGCTGGCACGGGGCGAACGTGTGGTCGAGATCCTCAAGCAGGGGCTCAACCAGCCGCTTTCCGTCGAACGCCAGGTGGTGTCGATCTGGTCTGCGGTGAACGGCCACCTCGACGATCTGCCCGTCTCCGCCGTCCGCCGTTTCGAGGAGGAATGGCTGGCGTACGTGGGCTCGAGTTATCCGCAGATTTACGAAGCGATCCAGGCCAGCAAGGCGCTGGCGGAAGATACGGTCCAGTTGCTCAAGGAAGCGGTGGGCAAATTCAAGGCCGTCTTTGTCGCCTAATCCGTCATGCCCCGGCCAACCGGGGTCGAAGGTGGTGAAACCATGCCGCAGAATACAAGAGATATCCGCCGCCGCATCAGGAGCGTGCAAAACACGGCGCAGATCACAAAGGCGATGGAGATGGTCGCCGCCGCCAAGTTGCGCCGCGTCCAGGAAGCCGTGCAACTGTCCAGGCCCTATCTGCAGCGCATGCGGCAGATGCTCGCTGAGTTGTCCGGTTCGATCCGCCATGTGAAGCATCCGCTTCTATCCGACCGCCCCGTGCGCCGGACGGGCTACCTGGTCATCACCGCCGACCGGGGACTGGCGGGTCCCTACAATGCAGCCGTCATCCGCCGCACGCTTCAGGAGATTCGCCGGCGCGACCGCAACACGTACACCATCTTCGCCGTCGGGCGCAAGGGCCGCGACTTCTTCCGGCGCCATGGGTATCCTGTCGAGTTTGAGGTCACGGGCGTCGCCGACTCCCCGTCCTACGCGGGTGTCGCCCCGCTGGCGGAGGAGGTTGTCGCCGCGTACGCCGCCGAGCGGTTCGATGAATTGTACATGGTTTACAACGAATTTATCAATGCAGTGAGTCAGCAGACGGTCGTCCGCAAGGTGCTGCCGCTGCGCGATCTCGCGGATGAAGAGAGCGGCGCGCAGCCGGTCCAGTTCATTTATGAACCGGACGAGGAGACGGTGCTGCGCAGCCTGCTTCCACGCTACGCGGAAACGCTCGTCTACCAGGCCGTCCTTGACGCCAAGGCGAGCGAGCACGGCGCGCGCATGACCGCCATGGGCAATGCGACCGACGCCGCCACGGAGATGATCGGCACGCTGACGCTCGCGCTCAACCGCGCACGTCAGGCCGCCATCACGACGCAGATCGCCGAGGTCGTGGGCGGTGCGGAGGCTCTGAAGTAAACGGGACAGGAGTGGATTGTTTGAACAAGGGACGCGTGGTGCAGGTCATGGGCCCGGTCGTCGACGTGCGGTTCCCGACAGGCCAATTGCCCGCCATCAACAATGCGTTGCGCATTGATTACGAAGGCGACGTTCCCATCCATCTCACGCTGGAGGTGGCGCTCCATCTGGGCGACAACATGGTGCGGACGATTGCCATGTCGTCAACGGACGGACTGGTGCGCGGCGTGGAAGTGACGGATGCGGGCGCGGCCATCTCCATGCCCGTCGGAGAGGGAACGCTCGGCCGTATTTTCAACGTGCTGGGCGATCCGATCGACGAGGCGGGCCCCGTCGAGGCAAACGATCGCTGGGCGATCCATCGCGACGCGCCCGCATTTTCCGAGATCAGCACGAAGGCGGAAGTATTCGAGACGGGCATCAAGGTGGTCGACCTGCTGGCGCCCTACGTCAAGGGCGGCAAGGTCGGCCTGTTCGGCGGCGCGGGCGTGGGCAAGACGATCCTGATCCAGGAATTGATCCACAATATCGCCAAGGAGCACGGCGGCTACTCCGTGTTTGCGGGCGTCGGGGAACGGACGCGCGAGGGCAACGACCTCTACCACGAGATGCGCGATTCCGGCGTCATCGACAAGACGAGCATGGTGTTCGGCCAGATGAACGAACCGCCGGGCGCGCGCCTGCGGGTGGCCCTGAGCGGCCTGACGATCGCCGAGTACTTCCGCGATGTGGAAGAGCGCGACGTGCTGCTTTTCATCGACAACATCTTCCGTTTCACGCAGGCGGGTTCTGAAGTGTCCGCGCTGCTGGGCCGCATGCCG
>JAKACR010000159.1 GCA_021821225.1 Bacillota bacterium
GATCTACGCTGATTTGGCAGATATGGTATCGGTTGAGGGAACAAAAGTCCCATGCGGGGGTGCCGGCGGTCATTGTCGTGGTGGATCACGCGGGTGATTGGATCGAGTGGTTCGTCCGCAAACTGTCGCTCGAAATGTTTTCGCTGGCACATGGGCCTATCGAGGTGCTGATCGTCGACAAAAGCGCCTCGGAGGAGATCGCCTTTATCGTCACCAGACTCCAGCGTTCCTATCGTTTCATCACATATGTCCCCAGTTCAGAGCAGCGTTGCTGGACGGATGTGGCGGCTTTGCTGGAGACCGCCAAACGTTCGCAGGCGCTCTTTGTCGAACTGGAGGACGAGACAGATGTGCGTCGCGCCATTCGGATGATTGCTCAATTGGCGCCTTGAATGCGGGGGAGGATGTTGGATGGCGGCACAGCGCGTCCACGCGAAGTATTTTGCCATCGCGGTGTTTCTTTCCAGTTTGGCCGCTGTGATGCTGATCGGGTGGGTTGTACAGCATCCGCCGCAATGGCCGGTGTCGGGAACGCCCCGCTGGCTGTTGCTTGCCTACACGCTGCTGCTGCTGGTCGCGTGGACCTTCCCGGTGCGCTTGGACGAACAGTGGTTTTCCGTGGCGCTTGGAATCACCATCCCGCTGTTTCTTCAGTTTGGTGTTGTGCTGACCGTGGTGCTGTCCTTTGTCTCATGGTTCGTCAGCCAACTGATCGTCGGCAGGCGGCTGAACGGTTTTCGTGTGCTCATGAACTTCGCCGTCTACACCTTGATGATCTTTTTTAGCGCGCTCGCGTTTCATGTCGCGGGCGGCGTGTTGATACGGAATGGCTGGACCCTGTCCCTCGACAGGATCGTGTGGCCTGTGAGCGTCTTTTTTGTGGTTGCCAATGCGGTGAACTATCTGTTGACGCGCGGCCTGCTGTACGTGGTGGGGGGCGTCCCGCAGAGTCTTTCCCCGCTCGGCATGCTGTGGGACTTGGTTGCCGCAGTCAATGAACTGCTCATCGCCTGGATTTTTATCCTTGTCCAGCACGCCTACGGCGCGGTGTCATTTCCGTGGGCGGTGGCGCTGTTTGTCGCCGCGCTGTTCATGTTTCACCTCTATTCCGATCTGTTCATCTCCAACAGGCAATTGTCCGCCATCACCGATGCGTCCATCAAACTGAACAGAGATCTGAGCGTGGACATGCTGATCGCGGCGCTCATGGACAGTCTGCCGAAGCTGACTCACACCAGTGCGGCGGGTCTATTTCTGCCCGATGAACACGGCGTTCTGCGGGCACGGGCCGTACGGGCTCCGTCGCCCGCATTTGAAGAGACCATGATCCACTGGAGCGTGCGCGACGGCGAAGGTTCAATCGGACGCATATACGGTGAGCGCCGTCCGTTTCTGCAACGTCGCAGATCCCGCTCCGCCCTGAGGGGGACGCCGGCCAGCGTGGATGAATGGATGCGCAGTCCGTCCATTCTGATGGTTCCCATCGTCTATCAGGAACACCGGTTGGGCGTGCTTGTCATGACCAGCGACGAGAACAACGGTTTTGGCAAGCGCGATATGAAAATGATCCAGATCATGGCGGGCCAGGCGGCCGTTGGGCTGTGGAACGCGCGAAAATTGCAGCAATCCAGGGCGCAGTCGTATACGGATCAGCTCACGGGCGTGTATAATTATCGCTACTTCGTCGAAACACTCGAAGAGATGTGCGTGGAATCCGATGAGACGGGCGCGCCCGTCTCCTTGCTGGTGATTGACCTCGATTTCTTTAAAACGGTGAACGACACGTTCGGTCACGACGTGGGCAACGCGGTGCTGCAACGCATCGCGCAAATCCTGAAGAATCAGGTGCGCGACAGGGATGTGGTGTGCCGCTACGGCGGTGAGGAATTCATGATCATTCTGCCCAGAGCATCCCTGGACACGGGGGTGCAGATTGCGGAACGCTTGCGTAGGGCGGTGGAAACCACGCCGATTTCGGTGCCGCCGGTGGGCAAGACGACCATGTTGCCCGTACGGGTGACGGCCAGCATCGGTGTCGCCACCTACCCGGATATGGCGGACAGTCCGCAGGATCTGCTGCGCAATGCGGACCGGGCGATGTACGTGGGATCCAAGCAGGCCGGGCGCAACCGCGTGGGAATCTACGGCGAGGCCGTGCAATGAGCGGAGCGGGAGGATGGTTGTGGCAAGTCGTCCATGGATGTTTGAGAACTTTCACGAAGCGGTGCGCTACATCTTTTCCACGTATGTGAAGGCAAAACCGTACCGCTTTGCCGGGCTGGACCGCGATGTTCGGCAGCCTTGGCACACCAGGGAGTTGCTTGACCTGCTGGGTGCGCCCGACCGGCGCCTGCGGACGATCAAGGTGACGGGGAGCAAGGGGAAGGGGTCCACCGCGCGCATGATCGCCGGGCTCCTGCAGATGCACGGTTATCGCGTGGGGCTTTTCTCCAGTCCGCACCTGGTCGATTTTACGGAGCGTATTCGGGTCAACGGCGCCGCGATCGGCGAGGCGGACTTCATGGAGATTCTCGCCGGTATCCGCCCCGTGGTGGACAGCCTGGAGAGCACCTTTGCGCCGCACGAGTACCTGGGACCCGTCGGACTGGTGGCGGCTGTGGCGTGCATCTATTTTGCCCGGCTGTCGACCGATGTGAATGTGTTTGAACTGGGTCGCGGCGCGCGCTACGACGACGTGAACCGGGTTGCCGGAGAGTGGGCCGTGTTGACTCCCGTGCTCTGGGAACATCCTGAACAATTGGGACCTGATTTTCTGTCGATCGTCGACAATAAGGCGGGTGTGATGGACGCGGGGATGCGTAAAGTGATTATCGGCCGTCAGTCGCAGGACGCCCTGCGGCGTTTGCGTCAGGAAGCCGCAGACTTGCGCTTGCCGGTCGCCTGCCTGGGGGAACAGTTTGGCGTCTCCGATGTCGGGGCGTCCGAGGACGGCGTGCGGTTCAGGCTGTGGACCGCAGACGAGGATTACGGCGTGCAGACACTCAGCCTGCTGGGCAGGCATCAGGCTGACAACGCGGCTGTCGCCGTGGCGGCGGCGGAGGCGTTTCACGGTGCGCCGCTTGACTCCGGGGTGGTGGGCGCGCACTTTCGTCGGCTGGAATTTCCGGGGCGCTGCCAAGTGCTGCGCGGCGATCCGGACGTTCTGATCGACGGGGCGATCAACCGCGCGAGCGCGCGGTATGTGCGCGAGTTCATTGCGGCTTTCGGAGCGCGCTCGGTCGTCTCTGTGATCGCGGTTCCCGCCGACAAGGATTACGTTGGCGTGCTTGATGAGCTGGCGTGCGTGTCCGACCGCGTGATCATCACCCATGCGGCCAACCCCCATCTGAAATTCCCCGCCGCTGCGCTAGACATCGCGAGCAGTCGGCTGCCCAGTGAATTTGCGCCCAATCTTGCTCAGGCGATCCGTCTGGCCGAGGAGCGACTTGTCCCGCACGGGCTGATCGCCATCGTGGGGACACAGTCGCTTGTCGCCGACGCCCTGGTTCATTATGGGATCGATACGCGGGACATGGCTGAAGTTGTGCAGTCCGCGCGGGTGGCCGTTGATTGAATGGATCTTCCTCCGCCTGGCGCCAAGGGAGCGCATGCGGGCAGTCTGTTCAACCGGGCAATCCGACGGATGCCTGCTTCAACCGATCGTATGTCTGGACGGCCCGTGTTTCGATATCCGGGCGTCCGAGTGGATGAGCTTCGTCCAGGGCGGCTTGCGCGATGCGCACCGCCAAGCCGGGCTGTCCGTTTTGCGCCGCCGTGCCGGCGGCGTGAAGCAAATCGAGAACGCGCTCTACAGAAGGGGATTCCGGGCGCAGTGCAATCGCCTCTTCGATCAGGGATGCCCACTTATCGGGGAAACCCGTGCGCAGTTTGATCTCCGCGCTGACAAACAGTGCCCGTGAACGCACGGAAGCGCTCCAATCGTCCTGTCGCGTGCGGCACTTCTCCAACTGTGCCGCCGCCGCGGTGAAATCGTCCGTTTGCATCAGCCTTTTTGCAAGCGCGATGCATGTCGCTGCTGAAACGTCGATCCAGCGAGCGATCTGCCGCAGTGCGGCGGCTTGTTCGGCAGCGTGCGCCGCATGCCCTGCATCGGCGGACGAGAGCGTTTCGTAGGCGAAGCGCGCCTCGCTGCGCGCCGCGTTGCGCGCGTGTTCCTTTGCCGCCATCTGTTCGGCCGCCTCGTCAACGGCGTGCGCGCCGGGAGCGGGATCTTCCAGTTCGGCAAATGCGCGGGCGAGGCGCAGGGTGAGCGCGACATCGGCCACCGCGCCGGAGGGAGGCTGGTTGCGCATGGCGAGACGCGCCTGCCGATAGGCGTGAAGAGCCACCTTCGGGTCGCCGGCGGCGAGATAGGCGTCGCCTTCGGCCGCAAAGAGTTCGGGCAGCGCAGCGGCCTGCTGGTCTACGGCCGCGAGGCGCTGCGCCTGGCGGATGTGCCGTACGGCCTCGGCGAACTGACGGCTGTGCAATGCCGCCGCACTACGGGCGTACGCAATCTGCCAGTGAGCCGCCGATTCGATCTCCACTTCGCGGGCGAGCTGGAGTGCTTCCTCGTGAAGCCCCAGTTCACTGCAGACAAGCAGCACGCGCAGGCGCGTCTGAATGGTGACATCCAGCGATTTCTCCACGTACAGTTCCGGTTCGGAAACCTGCAGCCGATTGGCGAGTTTTTTTAGCAGACCGGGTGACGGCTGGGCCTTGCCAGCCTCGATCTGACTGATCATACTGGGAGTGACAATGCCTCTGGCCAGGTCTGTCTGCGTGAGGCCCGCTTTGGTGCGAAGCTCGCGAATGCGTTGTCCTATTAAGGAAGCCATCGGAATATCCCTCGCGCGATTAATTATTATTGACCTAAATCGATCATACTCCAAGCAAATGATATCCGCAACTGCATCAGGAGTCGACTGGAGGAAGTTTCATCTCAATCACATCTCAATCAACCTCTTAACATGCGGTTGACAAAGTCTTAATATAAGCATGATACAATCAGCCATGCCCGGCGTGTGTCAAGGAGGTTGTTCAATGGACGCCAGGAGACAGTTTCACGTCGACTTGGAAGTGCTTCAGCAGGATTTGTTGCGCATGGGCGCTCTGGTCGAGGAGTCCATTTTCAAAGCAGTTCGCGCATTGACTGACCAGAATCCCAACCTGGCGCGGGAGATTCTCGCGGGTGACGACCGGATCGACGAGATGGAGATTTATATCGAAACGAGGTCGCTTGGCCTGATCGCGCTGCAGCAGCCCATGGCGGGCGATTTGCGCATTCTCGGCACGGCGCTCAAGGCGGTCACCGATCTGGAGCGGATCGCCGACCATTCGGTGGATATCGCCAAGGTTGTCCTGCGCATGAACAGGCAGCCGTGGATCAAGCCGCTGATCGACATTCCGCGGATGGCCGGCATCGTGGAGGGCATGGTGCGTGACGGATTGACCGCCTACATCCGGCGTGACACGGCGCTGGCGGAGAGCCTGGCGCAGCGCGACGACGAGGTGGACAGCCTGTACGCGCGGATTTTCCACGAGATGATTGAACTCATGCTGTCGTCGCAGGCCGCCGTGGAGCAGGCGACGCAACTGATGATGGTCTCCCAGCACCTGGAGCGGATTGGCGATCACGCGACGAACATCGGGGAGTGGGTGATCTACATGGTTCAGGGCGTGCGGCGCGACCTGAACCTCTAGCCATGGCCACGCAACGGATTCGTGGGACTGCAGAGAAGTTTCTGCTGCAAAGCGATCGCGGCTATGCGGTTGTGAGGGTGCGACTGGCCGGCGATGAGACGGTGCGCGCGGTCGGCGATCTGGCGGGCCTGACGCTGGGGATGGAGTACGACTTCGTCGGCCAGTTTCAGTTTCACCCCTCGTATGGCCGCGAGTTTCGCGTGCTTGGGCATACGGAGCAGGAGCCGACCAGTCTGATCGGGATGGAGCGATTTTTGGCCAGCGGCCTGTTCAAGGGGGTGGGCGCGCGGACGGCCGAGCGTCTCGTGGGACAATTTGGCCTGAGGACCCTGGAGGTTTTGCAGGAGCGCCCCGAGGAGGTCGCCAAGGTCCCCGGCATCACGGGCAAGAAGGCGCGGGCGATTGCCCAGGCGTTTGAGGCGCACCGCGATGTGGCGCGGCTGGGCGCTTTTTTGCGCGGACACGACCTGCCGTTGCATCTGGCGCAAAAACTTGCGCGGACGTACGGGGGGGGCGCCGCGGCCGAGCAGGTGCTGCGGGTCAATCCGTACCAGATTGTCGAGGATGTGCGCGGCATAGGCTTTCGGACGGCCGACGCGATCGCTCGCGCCATGGGTGTGTCGGAACACGCGCCGGAGCGTCTGGCGGCCGCATTGTTCCACGCATTGGACCAGGCGGGGGAGGAAGGCCATCTCTACCTTCCTTACGACAGTTGGCTGGCGGC
>JAKACR010000160.1 GCA_021821225.1 Bacillota bacterium
GAAATCCCGGTCCGCAAACGGCCAGCGCATAAAAAAATAGAAGTCGCCGTACGCGCGATCCTCGTCGAGCTTCAAGCCGATCACTTCGCTGCCGTCGGCCCCCTCCCAGCGTATTTCCGACGGGTCGGCATCCCAGCGTATTTCCGACGGGTCGGCATCCCCGTGAAATCCGCGGAAGAACACGGCGTTGTCGATGCCAAACCCCCGGAGGATCTGCGGGAACTGGCTGTTGTGCCCGAAGATATCGGGAACGTAGCCCGATTTGAGCGGTTCCACGTCCCATGACCGCGCCAGGCGGAAGCCGGTCAGAAGATTGCAGATGAGCGACTCCCCACTGACCAGGTACTCGTCCGGCATCACATACCACGGGCCCACGGCGATCCGGCCAGCCCGGATCAACGCCAGCAGCCGGTTCGTGTTTTCCGGCCTGACGGCCAGGTAATCGTTGATCACGATCGTCTGCCCGTCCATCGTGTAGTACCGGTACTGCGGGTCGCGTTCCATCACCGCGATCAGCTCATCGACCAGGTACGCAAGCCGCGTCCGATACGCCTGGAAATCCTGGTACCACTCCCTGTCCCAGTGCGTATGCGAGATGATGTAGCATGTGTTTGCTTCCGTGTTTGCCACTGTGGTCCACTCCTTATAACCATCCCTGCTTTGCCGACTGCTATCCATGTGCTATGGCTTCTCCCGGTTTTGCCTGCGCTGCGCCCGGTCCATAAGTCGCAGCGCGAAGCGGGTGCCCGACCACACCAAAAAACCGAAGACGACCGCCACCCCGATGGCCGCCAGGTCGACCGCGCGTCCGACCGGATTTCTCCAGGCAAAGGGCAGCGCAAGCAGATCCAGCAGCAACAGAAAAAAGACCGCCATCGTCCCCAGCCGCGCCATGATGTGAATCAAAGCCTGTCCGCGCTCGAAGGCGTCCGGATTCATGACGTGCGTCCCTCCTTCGAGACCGATCACTGCACCGGACGGATGTAGCCCTGTTCCTCGGCGACCGTGATCAGGTAGTTGCCGCTCCCGTTGCCGGCCAGCGACCAGAACGAACGATGGATGGGCCAATCGGTAAACCGCTTGGTCGAATAAAAGACAGCCTGATCCTGAGCCAGAATCGACCCGGGCCACGCATTGTAGTTCATGAACTTGATCAGGTCGTACGCGATCTGTTTTTGCTTCGCGGCGCTCGGCGTATGACTGAACTCCCATGAAAGCCGTATCGGACGGATGGTCCCAATACCGGGCACGTAAGCCTTGCGCGGAAAACCCATGCCATAGTGCCCGGGAGTGACGGTTGAGTTTCCGGTTGCGCTGTACGATACATTGCTGCCGAAGGTTTCAAACCCTGTTGTGAATCCATTCCATACCTGGTACGGCCAGAAGAAGTTGTATCCCTCAAATACCGAATAATTTCCGTTTGTCAGATTGGTGCTGAAGGATGTGACCGGCCATAACTGAACCTTGGACGGAATGCCGAACTGTGTCAACTGGCTCGCCACCGCGCTGGCCTGAAGATCCCAACCGGCCAGCGTCGACACACTGTTCACCGTCACGGTGAAAGGTTTGCCGTCCGGCAGGAACCACTTCCCGCCGCGCTTTGTGAAATGAGCCGAACGCAGGAGCTGTGCGGCCTTGATTAGGCTGAAATTGTAGGGATTCAGGGTTTTGATCTGGGTCGGCGTGAGGTACGCCTGCAGCACACTGGCCGGCACCCCGGCCGGAATCGCCACCGGTGTGCCGGCCACGGGATCGGCAATCGTGTTGATGGCCTTGCGGTTCAGGAGATACTCGAACGCCTGGCGCACCTGAATCAGGTTGAAAGGATAGGTCCGGGCGGAAAACATGCTCCCCTGAAGCGTGAGAAACCCTTTCGTCTTGCTGTAGTGCATGTAAGGCCTGTTTCGACCCATGATCGCATTGTAGAGGGGAGTGGTCGGCTGGTTGCCCTGCACGTCGATGGCACCGGATACCAAGGCGTTTTGGGTGGCCGAAGAGCTGACTTGGTTGCGCATCACGATATTTTCCACATGCACATTGGCGGCCGCCCAATTGTGCGGATTTTTCTTTAAATCCACCTCACTCGGGGAAAATCCGGTGACTTCGTACGGGCCGGCCGTCACAAGTCCAATCTTGCCCGGATTATACGCCTCCAGAGCTTTTACATATTTGGTATCCAGCGCACTGATCCGGCTTGCCTGCGCTTTGGCTGACTTGCTGGCATTGGAGGGAAGTGGATTCGCGAGATTTTGGATAATCTGCTGAAGCTGATGCGGACTCGCCAAAAACTTTTGATAGAGGGAAGCCGGAACGATGACCGAAGTCAAAATACTCTGCTCACGCGCGGTCGAATACAATGCGGTTGGGCTCATCGTAAAAACGACCGTGTGCGCATTCGGTGTGGTGACTTCAGCAATGCCGAGGGCGTTCCATATTCCCTGCAGCGCATAGAGTTCCCAGGTCACCAGCACATCCTTGCTGGTCAGCAGCCTCCCATTGTTCCATTTGAGATTGGAGCGCAGGTGGACGACAAACCGATGATAGTGATCGGTGTATCCCCAGGAACTCGCCAGTTGCCCATAGTAATAATTGCCGAAGTCCCGGTTTGTATCCGATATCAGGGCGAGCGGCGAAAATGCAAGCGGTCCCACCGCACTCATGACTGTCGAATTCGGTGAAAACGGATTCCAATCCGCGGCAGGACTGTAGCCGGTCGGCGCGGTGGTGGTCAAGGTGCCCGTCGCTGCGGTGGCGGTTGTGGTGCCTGTGGCCACCGAGGTGCCGCATCCGCTCACCCCGACCAGAACCAGTCCCGCACTGGATATGAACGCCAGTGATCTTGTTAGGCGGCTTCGTTTCCTATCCATACTCTGCTCCCTCCTGCCATGATCGTTACCGTGCGACACCTTCGATGACTTGTAATAAACAC
This sequence comes from Bacillota bacterium, assembly GCA_021821225.1. Next base: position 2,930 of record JAKACR010000160.1, read on the forward strand.
AATCACACATCATCTCATCCCCGTTAAAAACACGTACAAGAATCCGTTTTCTCTAGTATAAAAGAGCACTTGACCGGACTCTAATAAACAAGTTACATAACCATTTGAACACACACGGACATAATAGTCAACAACCATAGTTGATGCACCGTGAGGATGCGCGCTAGAACATAAGGTAGCGTCCACCCGCTCGAAGGAGTGGTCGCTACCTTATGTTTCATTTTTTCTATTTTTAAGAGGCCGTTCAAAAAGGGAACAGGCTCTTTAAGCATCGATTCATGGAATGCAGGTCCGACGACTCCATTATGGCCGGATCAAGTTACGCGAACTCCACGCAGACGCTGACGACCCTGAACGGTGCGACGGAAAAAGAGAGGGTTCCATTGTCATCGCGCTGGATATCCTCACCCTCTGCGGTGACCTGCGGAGCACCCTGTGCGTTGGTCTGTGCTTTGGCCTGTGCGGCGGCTCCCGCGCCCTGCGCCGCTCCCGCCGCAGCCTCCTCGTTCAGATCCACGAAGTACGCCTTGGCGACGTTTTTGAAAAAGCGCAGCACCGCGCGGGTCGGGCGGCCGTCGGTCTCATACAGGCGGACGATCCACCTGTGGGCGGCTGCATGCGCCGCCACGTCCGCCACGTCCGTCACATCCGCCGCGTCCGTCTCCAGCGTCTTCACGGCCGACAGGGCCACGCTCCCCTCCTCGATCCGAAGAAAACTCTGCTCCAGCGGCAGCACGCCCGCCGATGGCGCCGCGGATACCACACTCAGCGGGTGGTTCGCCACGGCGCCGCGCAGAATCAGGTCACGGGAATTCCCGCCCGTTACGGGACCCAAGAAAAGACTGAACGCATGTTTCCCGATCTCCGGATACGGATCCGGATCAAACGAGCTGCGGATCAAGGTGACCGCCAGCGAATCGTTCCGCCCGCGAAACCCGTGCTTGGAATCGGTGGCAAGCAGCAGCGACCGCCCCGCGGCATCCGGGTTGACCGCGACCGCAAAGCGGTTGGCGGGAACATCCAGGTCCATGGCCGGCCGCTCGACCACCCCGAACGGCACGTCATAGACAAGACGCGGGCAGTCATACGCCAGCGGCACATAAAACCCCAGTTGGGGAATCCCCGCGCCGCGCTCGCCGATCTCCCGCCAGTCGCACTCCACGTCATAGCGCAGCAGCGGACTGCCCTCATCCAGGGAAACCGTCGCTTTCAGCGTCGACCGCGAAAAGGCGATCTCCACCACGATCGCCTGCCGAATCGCTCCCGGCCCGGCGGACACGCTGCGGATCCGCACATTGTCGACCAGGTCCTGCACGTCCATGTACCGTCCCACTTTCCAGGCGGTCATGCCCTGGCTCTCGTCTTCGCGGATCAAGCGAAAGACACCGCCCGCGCCGCCCGCTGACACGAGTTCCTCGCCCGTCCCTTTGTCCACCATCGACGCGAGGGCGCCCGTGCGGGCATCGAACTCCACCCGGAGCCATTCATTCTCCAGGATGAACGCGTGCGCCCGTTCCACCCTGAGATTGCGGGGAAGCGGCAAGGGCAGATCGCTCTCCTGCGACTCGGTGAGGACATAGGTGCTGTACCCGCAGGACGGAACGCTGGCCTGGATCAACACCCGCATGTACTGGTGGCCCCAGTAGGGGTGGGTCCCCTGTTCCAGCACCTGATGGGCCGCAATCCGGCCCTGCGCGTCCTGGACCTGCATGCGCCGGACATCGCCCGGCCAGTCCCACACCACCAGTTCCACCGCCTCCCGGCGGGCGACGGGCACCGCGTTGAACAGGTGGAAGAGGCGGGTCTTCCCCCGGCCCCGGTCCGTCTGCGGGATCTTGAAGGCCTGGATGCCATAGCCCACGCCTGCCCCTTCGGACGTCGTCCCTTTGGCATCCGCCGCTCCTTTTGCAGTCGCCGCCTTCGCAGGACTCATAGCCTCATTGGCATCCGCCGCTCCTTTTGCAGTCACGGACACCTCAGCACCGACGGCCTCTTGCACACCCGCCGCGACCTCCGCAGGCCCGGCCCCTTCCGTGTCCACCCCTCCTGCAGCCCCCACGGTCCCGGAGAGCCACGCCGAGGTGTCGATCGCTCCCGCGATCTGCCGCATCGCCGCCGCCTTGGCCATGTTCGCCGTCGCGAACGTCTGCTGGAACAGCCCCATGGCGTGCTCTCTCGTGTCCACCACGCCCGAGCCGGGGAGGATGTCGTGAAACTGGTTGAACAGCACATTGCGCCACGCCGCCTCAAACGTCCGGCCATGCGCCTCGCCCCCGGCACCAAGGGCCGCCGCCGCGTCGAACAGTTCCGCCTCGTGCAACACGGCCTCCGACACCCGGTTCGCCTTCTTGATCCGCGTCTGCGTCGTGTAGCAGCCCGTGAACACGAAGTTCAGTTCGCCGTTTACTTCCGGCAGCCGCCCGGCGACCTTTTCCACTTCGGCGAAATACTCATGGAACGTCCCGAAGCGGATCGTCGGGAACACCGGCCACGCGCTCATGTCCATGATCCGCTCAATGTCGCGCCGCGTCGGGCCCCCGCCATGATCGCCCACGCCGTAGACCTTGAGCATCGTGTCCGTCTGGTGCTGCGCGCAAAACTCCGGCACGTACAGCGCCATTTCCGGCTCAATCACCGCGTTGTACCAGATCGGCTCCCGGTAGACGAGCACGGACGCGCCTGATGGCGCTTTCCACCGATACAGGTGATGGCCGTCATAGCCCCGGCAGTGGTAGTAGTACTTCACGCCGCCTCCCGCAAGGATCTCCGGAACATTCTGACTGTGCCCGAAGGTGTCCGGCTCAAAGTCGATGTTCAGCGAGGCGGGATCCAGTCCCAACAGGTCCGACAGGTAGCGTTTCGTATAGAGGATGTGCCGCGACAGGCTCTCGCCGTTTGGCATGTTCTTGTCCGGTTCCACCCAGGTCGAGGCGGTGACTTCCCAGCGTCCCTCCTGCACGCGCGCCCGGATCTCGGGCAGCATCTGTGGCGCGTACTCCTCCACAATCCGATAGGTGGACGCCTGCGACTGGGAGAAGGTGAAAGCCGGGTATTCTCTCAGAAGGTCGAGCATCGTCCGGAAGGTGTCCAGCGTCACGCCCACCGTCTCGTCCCAGCGCCACATCCAGTTCATGTCGATGTGGGCGTGCGCGGCGCAGATCATCGTAAAGCGCTTGGCCTCCCCCGAGAGACTCCGGATTTTCTCCTCCGCCCCCTGCGCCGCGCTGCGCGTGATCGCGCCATCCAACGCTTGCGCACGCTGCAAAAAATCGATCGCCGCGTGCAGCAAGTCATCGTACCGCCCCTCGCGCAGCCGCGACAGGCGCGCCGCATAGGCGATCTGATGATAGATCCGCTCGCCCCAGTACCCGAGCGTTCCGTTTTCCCGCATCTGTCCCAACCTGGCATCCAATGAGGCCACAACCATCCACCCCTTCAAAGATTAGCGCATACAAAGCAAGCCATCCGTC